>JAODNB010000313.1 GCA_025464795.1 Frankiales bacterium | reverse complement strand
CTCACGTTCGGCTCAGGGGTCCGTGACATCAACCGCTGCATCAAGTTCGGCAAGGTCGTCAACCTCAAGGTCGCGCGCGTGACCGACTGGCGCTGCGACGGGCAGCCGTTCTGATGGCACAGCTCTCCCGCAAGCTCACGGTGACCTACGGCATGGGCGCCCTCGGCAACGGCGTCTTCGTCACCGTGCCCGGGCTGCTGCTCCTCTACTACCTCACCAACATCCTCGGCGTCGGTGCCGGGGTCGCGTCGGCGGTGCTGTTCGTCCCGAAGTTCTGGGACGCCTTCGCCAACCCGCTGATGGGCGGCATCTCCGACCGCAGCACCAACCGCTTCGGCAAGCGCCGGCCCTTCATGCTCGTCGGAGGTCTGGGAACCGCGCTCGCCTTCGTCCTGCTCTTCAGCGCGCCGAGGTTCTCCAGCACAACCGTCACGGCCCTGTACGTCTCCGCCGTCTTCACGGTCGCGATGACCCTGTACGCCGTCTTCTGCGTGCCGTGGTCGGCGATGCCGCCGGAGATGACGGATGACTACCACGAGCGGACCCGCATCACGTCCGTGCGGATGGTCCTGCTGACCGTGGGAATCCTCGTCGGAGGGGCGCTGGCTCCCACCATCGCCGGAGCCGGTGACGACGGGTCAGGCGGGACGCGCAGCAGCTATGCCCTGATGTCGGTGGTGGTCGGTTCGATCCTTGCCATCGGGTTCCTCACGGCCTGGTGGGGGACCCGCGACGCGAAGACCTCCGAGCCCCTCACCGGACCCGCGCCGACCCTGCGTGAGCAGTACCGGACGGTCCGCGCCAACAAGCCGTTCGTCCAGCTCTTCCTCGGCTACAACCTCCAGGCAGCGGCTACCGCGGCGATGCTGACCGGCGCTGTCTACGTGGCGAAGTACGTGCTGGGCGACACGAAGAAGTCGACGCTGCTGTTCGTGTTCCTCGTCGCGCCCTGCGCGGTCATGGTGCCGCTGTGGCGCCGCTACTCCACGACCCGAGGCAAGCTCCGGGGCTACCTCCTGGCCACCGCCGTCTTCGGCGTCACCGGGCTGTCCTTGGTGTTCGCCAAGGTCGAGCCCGAGGTCCTCATCTACGTGCAGATGGTCCTGCTCGGGGTCGGCTACGCCGGGATGCAGCTGTTCCCGTACGCGATCCTGCCCGACCTCATCAGCGAGGGGAACGACAACGACGGCCGCTCCGGCATCTTCACCGGTGTCTGGCAGGGCGGCGAGACGGTCGCCTTCGCCGTCGGCCCGGCGCTGTACGGCCTCATCCTCGCGGTGACCAGTTACCACAGCACGACTCCGGGGAAGTTCGTGTCCTCGCAACCGGACAGCGCGATCGCAGGTCTGGTCGTCGGCTTCTCCCTGCTCCCAGGTCTGCTGACCCTTGCGAGCCTGCCGTTCCTGCTCCGCTACAAGGCGATCGACGACGAGCTGTCGGTGCGCGTGCTGGAGACCGCCTGATGCTCTCGTCCCGGGATCGCTGGCTGGCAGGGCTGTTCGCGCTCCAGCTCGTCGCTGTGCTCGCGTTCGGCGTGGCCCTCGTCCACGGCATCGGCGACCAGCACCAGACCGTCACCGCGACCCAGACGCTGCTCCCGCAGGGGTCGGTCCCCCAAGCCGGCGTCGCCACCGTCGCGCCCTCGACGGCCGCCGCCGGTACGTCCGGTAAGAGCACGACCACCTCCACGACGCAGGGCGGCCAGGCGGCGACCGGGGCTGGCACCACCGGCACCGCCTCGGTCGCGAAGGGCCAGCCGATCAAGATCGGTTCCATCGTCAGCCAGACCGGCGCCATCAACTTCGTCGCGAGCGCCCAGGGCACCAAGGCCTACATCGACCGGGTCAACGCCGCCGGCGGGGTCAACGGGCACCGCATCGACCTGGACCTCAGAGACGACCAGCTGGACGCGACCCGGGGCGCGCAGCAGGCGCGCCAGCTCATCGCCGAGGGAGTGTTCGCGTTCGCAGCCTGGAACGCACCGCAGACGGAGGGGGCGATCGTCCCGCTGCTCGAGCAGAACAAGCTGCCCCTGATCGGCAACTACGGCGTCGGCGACGAGTACCACTCGCGCTGGTCCTACCCCTTCCAGTCGCACCACTTCGGCTTCGAGATGGGTCGCTTCCTGGCGCAGGAGAGCAGCGTCAAGCACCCGGGCGTCATCTTCACCTCGAACTCCGCCGCCAAGGTCAACGCCGCGCAGGTGCGGGCGTTCACCGCCGGCGTGAAGGCCGGAGGCAAGACCCTGAGCTCCGGCGACATCGTCCAGGTCGACGTGACGAAGGTGTCCTACGACGACGTCGTCACGCAGTTCCGGCTCGGGGGAGTGGACGGCATCGCGACCCTCATCGACCAGACGGCGTACAACCGGTTGCAGCAGTCGATGGACCGGCAGGGCTACAAGCCGACGCACGTCGCCGACCCGCTGTTCACCGACCCGAACGTGACGCAGAGCAGTACGACGGAGGGGACCCTCGTCGCCAGTGACTTCGCCGCCACGGACTCCGGAGGCGCCGAGGTGCAGGAGTACGCGACGGCAGTGCGCAAGGCGTACGGCTCGTCGGCGCAGATCAGCTACCTCGGCGAGGCCGGCTGGCTGGACGCGAAGATCCTGGTGGAGGCGCTGCGACGGATGGGGGACGACCTGACGCGTGCCAACCTGCTGAAGACCATGGACTCCCTGCCTGCTGACATCGGCAAGGGATTCACCGCCCCCATGCACTTCGGTCCGGGCACCAACCACGACCTCAACCGGTGCCTGGCCCTGACGAAGGTGACCAAGGGGAAAGCGCAGCCGTACAAGGGCTTCGCCTGTGACGACCTGAGCTTCGACCGATGAAGGTCTACATAGCGCTTGCCCTCGGTGGCATCCCGCTCGGAGCCATGTACGCCTTGCAGGCGTTGGGCATCGTCATCGTCTACAAGACCTCGAAGGTCTTCAACTTCGCCTCCGGCGCGATCGGTCTCGTGTGCGCCTACTTCGCCAGCTCCCTGGGCCCCGGCGGCTGGTTCACCCGGATCCTCGCGGTCCTCGCCGCGACGTTGGTAGGGCTCGTCGTCGGCGTGCTGATGGAGCTCACCGTTCGGCCGGTGAAGGGCGCGCTCACGGGGACCATCGTGACCCTCGGCTGGCTGCTCACGCTGACCGGCTTCGTGGGCTTCGTCTACGGCACCCAGGCGGCGACGCACGAGCCCGTGCAGCTGGCCGGCCTGGACGGGAACCGGCAGGCGTTCAACCTGTTCGACGTCCTCCAGTTCAGCTGGCAGCAGCTGCTGCTGCTCGGGATCGCGGGCGCCCTCGCTGCCGGCCTCGCTGCTTTCTTCCGGCTCACCGACCTGGGCACGGCGACCCGAGCCGTCTCCGAGGCGCCTGATGCAGCACGGCTGCTCGGCATCGCTGTCGACCGGGTGAACCTGGTCGCGTGGGGCTTGGGTGGCGCCGTCAGCGGCCTCGCCGGTGTGCTGGTCGCTCCGCTGCTCGGCCCGCTCGACAACACCTCGCTGATCATCCTCACCGTCCAGGCGCTGGCCGCTGCCCTCGTCGGCCGGCTGTCGTCCTTGCCGCTGACCGTCGCAGGCGGCATCGCCCTCGGGATGCTGCAACCGGTGATCCACCGCGCGCTGCACTCCTTCGACGGGGTGAAGGGGACCGACGAGTTGACGGCCTTCGCGGTCGTCCTGATCGCCCTGCTGTTCTTCAAGCGCAGCGGCCGCAAGGACGTCGTGTCGGGAGGCCTCACTCCGGTGCCGATCCGGCCGCTCCCGCGAGGCGGCGTCGCGATCGCGAGCTTCCTCGGGATCGCGGTCGCCGCCCTGGCCGTGCCGTCGCTGGTGGGAGATGCCGGCAAGCTCACCAACTACAACGTGTCGCAGGTGGCCGTCTGGGGGACGGCGACGCTGTCGCTCGTGCTGCTCGTGGGCGTCGTCGGGCAGGTGTCGGTCTGCCAGGCCGTCTTCATGGGCTGCGGCGCGTTCGGGGCCGGCATCGCCCTGTCGCACGACGTCCCCTTCGTGCTCGCCCTGGCGCTCGGTGGCCTGCTCGCCGCCGGGGTCGCAGCGCTCGTCGGCCTGCCCGCGATCCGGCTCGAGCCGCTCGAGCTCGCTATCGCGACGCTCTCGCTGTCCTTCACCGCTGACCGCTTCCTCTACTCGTGGCCACCGCTCGCCGGCGAGAACGGCCGACGCGAGATCGCCCGTCCCGGTTTCGCGAACGTCGATCCCGGCCACGTCGGCGACGGCAACCGGGCGTATGCCTGGCTGGTGCTCGGCATCTTCATCGCCGCCTGCTTCGCGGTGGCCAGCCTCCGGCGAGGGCGCACGGGTGCAGCCCTGACCGCGCTGCGCAGCTCTGAACCTGCGACGGCGGCCATGGGCTTCTCGGTGACGTCGGTCAAGCTGCGTGGCTTCGCGGCCAGTGGCTTCCTCGCCGGCGTCGCAGGAGCGATGTACGGCGGCCTCATCCAGAGCGCCACGGGAGCTCCGTTCGACTTCTCGCGGTCCATTACACTGCTCGCCTACGCGGTCATCATCGGCGTGGGGAGCGTGCCCGGCGCCTTCTTCGGTGGCCTGCTCGTGACCCTCACGACGCTGGACTTCGGCGCGACGAACGGGGTGGCCAACGGGCACTTCGTCTCGCTGACGACGATGGTCACCGGCCTGTTCCTCATCGGAGTCCTCATGGCCTCGCCGGACGGCATCGCCGGGGCGATCGGGCGGCTCCAACGCGACAGCGCGCCCGAGGCCGAGGCGGTGCTCGTATGAGCGCCGCCCTCGAGCTCCGCGACATCGGCGTGCAGTTCGGCCAGTTCCAGGCCGTCGACGGCGTCTCGCTCACGGTCAACGCCGGGGAGGTCGTCGGCCTGATCGGTCCCAACGGGGCCGGCAAGACCGTCACCTTCAACGTCGTCACCGGGCTGCAGCCCTCGACCCGGGGGCAGGTGCTGCTGGGCGGCCAGGACGTGACCCGACTGGCGGCCCACAGCCGCACTGCGCTGGGGCTCGCCCGTACCTTCCAGGTGGTCCAGCTGTTCGCGGGCATGACGGTGCTCGAGAACCTCATGGTCGCGGCACATCGCCACACCCACGCCGGTGTCGTCGTGGACGCGCTGCGGCTCCCGGGTCGGCGCCGGGCCCTGCGCTCGGCCGAGGAGCGGTCACGGGCCGTGCTCGCGTTCCTGGACCTGTCGCACCTCGCCGACGTCGAGGTCACGACCCTCCCCGTCGGGCAGGCCCGCCTCGTCGAGCTCGCCCGGGCGCTCTGCCTGACCCCCAAGGTGCTGTTGCTCGACGAGCCCGCCTCGGGCCTCGACCCGGCCGAGACCGCCGACTTCGTGGCGCTGCTCGCCCACGTCCGGTCCACGCTCGGCTGCGCGATGCTGCTGGTGGAGCACGACATGGGGGTCGTCATGCCGCTGTGCGACCACGTCGTCGTCATGGACTTCGGCAAGGTGCTCGCCTCGGGTCCGCCGCTGGACGTCCGTGACGACCCTGCCGTCCGCGCCGCCTACCTCGGAGATGAAGTGGCATGAGTCTCCTCGAGGTGCACGCGCTGCAGGTCGCCTACGGCGGCGTGGTCGCTGTCCGCGACGTCTCCCTCGACGTGGCTCCTGGCCAGGTCACCGCGGTGCTGGGTGCCAACGGCGCCGGCAAGACGACCACGCTGCTGGGCATCTCCGGGCTGGTGAGGGCCCGGGCGGGGGAGGTGCTGTTCGACGGTCAGCCCCTGCTGGGCATGAGCCCGACCAAGATCGCTCGCTTGGGCATCGCGCACGTCCCTGCCGGCCGCGGCATCTTCCCGGGGCTGTCGGTGCAGGACAACCTCCGCATGGGCCTGTACGGCGCGAAGGGCCTCGGCGCCGAGCCGGGTGACGTCGTCGAGGAGGTCCTCGAGCAGTTCCCGATCCTGCGCGAGCGCCGCGCCCAGCCAGCAGGGACGATGTCCGGTGGTCAGCAGCAGCAGCTGGCGATCGGCCGGGCGCTCGTTCAGAGGCCTCGACTGCTGATGCTCGACGAGATGAGCATGGGCCTGTCGCCGAGGGTCGTCGCCGACCTCTTCGTGCTGGTTGCCAGGCTCGCCACGGAGGGCATGGCGATCGTGATGGTCGAGCAGTTCGTCGGGCAGGCCCTCAAGATCGCCGACCAGGCCGTCGTGATCGAGCAGGGGCGCGTGGTCGCGTCGGGAGCCCCCTCCGAGCTGTCGGCCGAGGACATCGGCGCCGCCTACCTCGGCGGCCACGGGAACGCCGCGGCGCCACTCCCCGGGGCGCCGCGGGACGCCCGGCAACCGGTCGTCATGTCGCTCGCCGGTGTCGACGTGCGCAGGCTCGAGCGCAAGGCGGCGCAGCTCGGTGTCAGCCCGGACGAGCTCGCCCAGTCTCTCCTCGAGAAGGCGCTCGACCGATGAAGCGGCTCCTCGTGGCGACGACGCTCCTGCCCGTGCTCGCCGCACTCGTTCTGGTGCGACCCGCGACGGCGGCGGACCCGGTGTACGACCAGGTAGGGGTCACGGCCATCCTCGCTGGGGTTCGGACCAACGGCATCGTCGGGGCGTCCGGGGGTCTGGTCACCCTCGACACGGGATCAGCCTTCATCTCGGCGCGACTGGACTCCTCGCCCTCTGCGACCGTCTTGGCATCGCCCGTCGAGCCAGGCACTCTGGTCCGGACGCTGGTGGGACAGGGGAACGGCGCCGCGGGCAGCGCCGTGTTCGCGGTGCCTGATGCGGAGGCGACCTACCCCTGCAGCCAGAACAAGAGCAGCTGCTGCAAGGCGCCGACCTCCGACCAGCCACCGGTCACCTTCGGCGCAGGGCAGGCCACCGCCGAGGCAGGGCCGGCGCTGGCGAAGGGCACGTCGACCGGCGCGGACTTCGACATCGCCGGTGCGCTCACCTCCGGCCCGTCGACCAGCTCGCTGTCCATGACGACGTCGGCACTCGAGGGCAAGGTGACCCAGACCGCACGTACGGCCGTCAGCAAGGTCACGGTCGCAGGCGTGCTCACGCTGTCCGACGTCGTCGCCACCGCCGACATCACCGCGAACGGCGACCTGCACACCG
>JAODNB010000303.1 GCA_025464795.1 Frankiales bacterium | reverse complement strand
AGGTGCCGAAGTCGACGACGATCGCCGGGCCGCCGTACAGGGTGTGGGCCGCCAAGGTGTTCACGATGCGGTCCGGCCCGACCTCCTTCGGGTTGTCGTACATCAGCGCCACGCCGGTCTTCACGCCTGGTCCGACGACGACCGTGTGCGCGTCGGCGTAGTAGCGGTCGAACATCAGGCGCAGCTGGTCGAGCACCTGAGGGACGGTCGAGCAGACCGCCACCCCGTCTGGCTGGGGGTGACGCGACAGCAACCCGTTGAAGAGCAGTGCGAGCTCGTCCGCCGTGACCCGGGAGTCCGTGCGCAGCCGGTAGCTGCTGAACAGGTGGTCCCCGTCGAACAGGCCGAGCACGATGTTGGTGTTGCCGACGTCGACGGTGAGCAGCACGTCAGGCTCCGAGGCGCAGGTCGAGCCCGAGGTCCAGGACCGGGGCGGAGTGGGTGAGAGCGCCGACGGAGAGGAAGTCCACGCCCGTCTCGGCGACGGGCCGGGCGCGGTCGAGGGTCAGGCCTCCGGAGGCTTCCGTCCGGACGCCCTTGGGCTTGCAGAGGGCGACAGCGGCGCTCATGTCCTCGAGGCTCATGTTGTCCAGCAGGACGAGGTCCGCACCGGCCGCGACGACCTCGGAGACCTGCTCGAGGGTGTCGCACTCGACCTCGACGTCGAGTCCCGGCCACATGGCACGTACGGCTTGGAAGGCCTGCGTCACGCCACCGGCCGCCACGACGTGGTTGTCCTTCACCAGCGCTGCGTCGGAGAGCGCCATGCGGTGGTTGAGCCCACCGCCGACGACGACGGCGGCCTTCTCCAGCGCGCGCAGCCCAGGGGTGGTCTTGCGGGTGTCACGGATCCGGGCGCCGGTGCCCTCGACGGCCGCGACCCACAGGGCGGTCTGTGTCGCGACCCCGGACAGGTGGCACAGCAGGTTGAGGGCGGAGCGCTCACCGGTCAGCAGGGTCCGGACGGGACCGGTCATCTGCAGAACGGTCTCGCCCTGGGCCGCCGGACCGTCGCCTCGCACCAGGTCCCAGCTCACCGGGCCGACGGCCTCGATGCAGGCCATCGCGACGCCGATCCCGGCGACGACTCCGGCCTCACGCGGCACGAAGGCCGCGGTGCCGACCAGGCCCTCGGGGATGGTCGCCGTGCTCGTGACGTCAACTCCGCCGGCGAGGTCCTCGGCAACGGTGCGGTGGGCGAGCTCCTCGACAGCAGCGGCATCGAGCCCGGCGGCCGCGAGGGCGTCGAGAGCGTGACGGGACAGCACGGTCAGTCCTCCACGGGCTGGTAGGTGGTCCCGCTCAGGGTCGTGACGAGGTGCCCGCGCCAGGAGTCCGACGCCAGGGGGAAGTCCTCCCGCCAGTGCGCGCCGCGGGTCTCCTCCCGACGCTGCGCCGCAGCAACGAGGGCGGTGGCGACGGCATGCAGACCGGTCGCCTCCCAGGCAGCAGGTGAGGGTGCAGCGCTGTCGCGGCCCTCGAGAGCGAGCAGCGCCTTGGCCGTGGCGGCAAGGGAATCAGCGCTGCGCAGCACTCCGGAGCCCTCGGTCATCGTGCGGGCGAGCTCCGGGCGGGTGGTCGGGTCGAGCAGCACCTGCTCGCGCCCCTGTCGCGCGGTCAGCCCCTGCTCGGGAAGACCGGCCTCGAGGTCAGCACCGATGCGCCCGGCGAACACCAGGCCCTCGAGCAGCGAGTTGGAGGCGAGCCGGTTGGCCCCGTGCACCCCCGTGCACGCGACCTCACCACAGGCGTACAGGCCGGGCACCGACGTACGACCGTGCAGGTCCGTCCGCACACCTCCGCTCGCGTAGTGCGCCGCGGGCGCGACCGGGATCAGGTCGGTCACCGGGTCCACGCCCTCCTGCCGGCAACGGGCGACGATCGTCGGGAAGCGGTCAGCGATCCCGGGAACGCCACGGGCATCGAGGAAGACGTGGTCGGTGCCGAGGGCCTGCATCCGCCGGGTGATGGCCTTCGCGACCACGTCCCGGGGGGCGAGGTCCGCGAGCGGGTGGTCCGCGGTCGTGATGATCCGCTCACCGTCCCCGTCCACCAGGAACGCGCCCTCGCCGCGAACGGCCTCGCTGATGAGCGGCTGCTGTCCGGTCGCGTCGGGGCCCAGCCACAGCGCGGTCGGGTGGAACTGCACGAACTCGAGGTCCGTGACCTCGGCGCCGGCGCGCAGCGCGAGAGCGACCCCGTCCCCGGTGGAGACCGAGGGGTTGGTCGTGCTCGAGAAGACCTGACCCATGCCGCCCGTCGCGAGGACCACAGCCCTCGCCATGACGGCCCCGACTCCGTCCTGCGTCCCCTCGCCCAGCACGTGCAGGGTCACCCCGGCGGCGCGCCCGTCCGCGGTGCGCAGCAGGTCCAGGACGAGCGCGTGCTCGATCAGCTGGATCCGCGGGTGAGCCAGGACGGCCGCGACGAGGGCGCGGCTGACCTCCGCTCCCGTGGCGTCCCCGCCGGCGTGCACGATGCGGTCCCGGTGGTGGCCCCCCTCGCGGGTGAGCAGCAGCTCGCCGGCGGGATCGAGGTCGAACGCCGCGCCGAGGGTGATGAGCTCACGCAGTCGCGCAGGGCCCTCCTCGCAGAGGACCCGCACCGCCTCGAGGTCGCAGATGCCCACCCCCGCTTCGAGGGTGTCCAGCTCGTGCTCGTGCGGCGAGTCGTCCGTGCCCAGGGCGGCGGCGACCCCGCCTTGCGCCCAGCGCGTCGAACCGTCGTCGACGTGCACCTTGGTGACGACCAGCACGCGTCCGGCGCGGGTCGCGTGGAGCGCGGTCATGAGCCCGGCCACGCCCGAACCGACGACGACGACGTCCGTCGTCACCGTCCAGCCGGGGTCAGGAGCGAGCAGCCGGGTGGCTGCTGTCACGGAGTCACCAGACGAGCGTCGGGTCGTCGTCGTAGCTGCCCACGTGCGTGTCACGGGGGTCGCTCGGGTAGCGCAGGTCCCCGCGGACGAGGCCGGTCTCGGGGAGCGCCTCGGCCGGGTCGCTACCGGTGCCGATCACCTTGTTGTCCGCGTCGACGAACACCACGTGCGGCTTGCGGGTGCGTGCCTCCTCGTCGTCCATCTGCCCGTACGCGATGAGGATGACCAGGTCACCAGGGTGGATGAGCCGAGCCGCGGCGCCGTTGATGCCGATGACGCCGGACCCGCGCGGCCCGGCGATCGTGTAGGTCTCGATCCGCGCCCCGTTGGTGACGTCGACGATGGCGACCTTCTCGCCCTCGTACAGGTCTGCCGCGTCCAGCAGGTCCTGGTCCACGGTCACCGAGCCCACGTAGTGCAGGTCGGCCTGGGTGACGGTGGCGCGGTGGATCTTGCTCGTGAGCATGGTGCGGAGCATCAGCTGTTGTCCTTCAGGGGGAGGTTGTCGAGCAGCCGGGTCGTACCCACCTTGGCGGCGATGATCAGCAGATCACCCTCAGGTGTCACCTCGAAGGTGGACGAGTCCACGCGCTCGAGGTAGTCGAGGTCGGCGCTGCTGCTGTCGAACAGCGCCCTTCCTGCGGCGACGTCGCGCGTCCGCAGGGCCTTGCTGAGCAGCAGCGCGGTCGAGCGCTGCTCGTCGGTGAGGTAGCGGTTGCGGCTCGACATCGCGAGGCCGTCGGGCTCCCGGACGGTCGGCACCGCGACCACCTTCACCGGGACGTCGAGGTCGCTCACCATCCGTCGGATGGCTGCGAGCTGCTGGGCGTCCTTCTGGCCGAACAGCGCGACATCCGGCGTCGTGAGGTGCATGAGCTTCAGCACGACGGTGAGCACACCGTCGAAGTGGCCGGGTCGTGACGCACCCTCGAACACGGTGCCCAGTGCGCCCGCGCTGACGCGAACGAGCGCCTCCGTCGGGTAGACCACCTCAGGAGTCGGGGTGAAGACCACGTCGGCGAGGCCGTCGAGCAGCGCGAGGTCCTGGTCGAGCGTGCGGGGGTAGGTGCTGAGGTCCTCGTTCGCGCCGAACTGCAGGGGGTTGACGAAGATCGTGACGACGACGGAGTCGGCCTGGGTACGGGCCTGGCGGACGAGCTCGACGTGCCCGTCGTGCAACGCGCCCATGGTCATGACGACGGCCACGCGCCCGGGGAGCTCCTTGCGCGCGACCGCAAGCTCTTCGCGCGTGGAGACGACGTTCATGCCAGCACTCCGAGGAGGCCCTCGGCCTGCTGCGACTTGAGGCGCCCGGCGGCGAGGGCACGGTCCGCGGTGAGCCGTGCGAGAGCGAGGTACGCAGGGCGCACCGCGTCGGGGATGACCTCGAGGTGGGCCGCGACCGTGCCCGCGTCACCCCGGCTCACCGGTCCGGTCAGGGCCCCGTCGCCGCGCTGCAGGGCGCCGTCCAGGGCTGCCTGGAGCAACGGACCGAGGACGGCCCCTGGGTCCTCGGCGCCGGCCTCGCGGAGCATGTCGGCCGCACTTGCGACGAGGGTGACCAGGTGGTTCGCACCGTGGGCGAGAGCCGCATGCCACAGCGGGCGCAGCTCCTCCGAGACCCAGACCGGACGGCCACCCATCTCGAGCACGAGCGCCTCGGCGATGGGGCACAAGACCTCAGGAGCGGTCACACCGAAGCTGGCACCGGCCAGGTCGACGTCCGCACCGCTGAACGGCAGTGCCGGGTGGATCGCCATCGGCAGTGCCCCGACGGCAGGGGCCAGCACAGCCAAGCCGTGGCGCCCGCTGACGTGGACGACGAGCTGCCCGGGCTGCCAGGAAGCCAGATCGGCGAGCCCCTGGACCAGGCCGGCAAGGACATCGTCGGGGACCGCGAGCAGCACGAGGGTCGACCGGCTCACGACCTCGTCAGGGCTGAGCACCGGGACACCGGGGAGCAGCCGCGCGGCCCGTTCCCTGGACGCCTCGCTGACGGCGCTGACCGCCACGACGTCATGACCCGCCCGACGCAGAGCGGCGCCCAGCACGGACCCCACCCGGCCAGCACCGACCACACCGACCCGCAGGCGGGCAGCGTCAGGGCGCACAGGTGCGTTCATGAGAGCCGTTCCAGTCCTTCGTAGGGGTACCGGACGTGTTGCGACGAGGGTAACGCTGAGAAACGGCGGTGCAAGGCCTTGTGCCCTAAGTCACCGCCGACCCGAATCACGTTCGGCAGGTCTTCACCGGTTTGCCGGTCCTCAGCCCCGGGCGTCGAACCCCCGCTTCGAAGGGTCGGGACGGGCTGCGCCGCCGGTTGCCGGCAGGACCGTCTGGGTGCAGCGGCTGCTCGCGAGCAGCCTCTCCTCAGCATCGAACAGCTCGGCGGACGCGAAGACGAGCCGGGAGGTCCGCTTGATCACCAGGCCCTTCGCTGTGAGCTGACCTGGTCGCGTCGCCCGGTAGAACTCCACCCGCAGGTCCGCGGTCAGGAACACCTCGTCGTCGGTCAGTACCGACCAGGTGGCACCCCCCATGGCACTGTCCAGGATCGTGGTGACCATGCCTCCGTGGATGACCTGGCCCGACGCCGTCGGGAACCCGTACTCCGGTTGCGCGTCCCACGTCAGCACGGACCGCCCTTCCGCACGCTCCACGACTGACATACCGATGGTCTGACCGATGTGCACCATGGCGACATCTTGGCGCTCGGCGTGGAACGAGGCGCTCTACGGGTCCTCCGGCTTCTTCCGGCACGAGGTGCCGGGCGAGCACTTCCGCACGAACGTCGCCGTCCCGCTGTTCGCGGAGGCGGTGCTGCGGCTCGCCCACCGCGTGGATGCAGCTCTCGGCTTCCCGGACCCCTTCGACCTGGTCGATGTCGGCGCGGGCCGCGGAGAGCTGCTGCTCGGGCTCGGTGACGTCCCCGAGCGCTGGCGGCTGACCGGCGTGGACGTCGCGGACGCCGACGTGCCCTTCGCTTGGACCTCCGAGATCCCTGTGCTGACAGGGCTCCTGGTTGCCAACGAGTGGCTGGACGCTGTGCCGCTGCAGGTCCTGGAGAACGGGCGTGAGGTCCTCGTCGCACCTGACGGCAGTGAGTCCCTCGGTGACCCGGTGGACTCGGCCTGGGCCGATCGTTGGTGGCCCGCCGGCGCTCGCGTCGAGGACGGTTGGTCCCGCGACGAGGCCTGGGCGCAGGCCGTCTCCAGGGTGACTCGGGGAGCCGCCGTCGCGATCGACTACGGCCACGTCATGGAGACCCGGCGCCCGACGCTGACCGGCTATCGGGACGGGCTGCAGGTCCCACCTGTCCCGGACGGTGCGCGCGACCTCACCGCGCACGTGGCCCTGGACTCCTGCGCAGCGGCGACCGGGGCCGAGCTGATGACCCAGCGGGCCGCGTTGCACGCCTTGGGGATCCGCGCCACCCTCCCGGACGCAGCGGACCCCTCGTACGCGCTCGGACTCGAGCGGGCATCGCAAGCCGCCGAGCTCCTGGACCCGGCCGGCCTGGGTGGCTTCGGGTGGCTGGTGCAGCGGGTCGGCCTGACGGACGGTTGGATGGGCGGGTGACAGTCGCCGGCATCGGAGCAGCCGCGGGGCCCTCTGACATCACCCTCGAGCTGGGCGCGCACCACCCGTCCACGCACGGCTCGCTGCGGCTCCGCTTGGGGCTCGACTCCGACATCGTCACCTGGGCGGAGCCGGTGGTCGGGGCGCTGCACCGCGGTGCGGAGAAGCTGTTCGAGGTCCGGGACTACCGGCAGATCCTGATGCTCGCGAACCGGCATGACTGGCTCGCAGCGTTCAACAACGAGCTGGGCGTGGCGCTCGTCGTGGAGCAGGCCCTCGGCATGGAGGTGCCGCCCCGCGCGACCTGGCTGCGCATGCTGCTCGCCGAGCTCAACCGAGTGCTGTCGCACCTGATGTTCCTCGGGTACGTCGAGCCGTCCTGCGTCCTGCTGCGCGAGCCGCTGCAGCAGGTGCTCGAGGAGGCCACGGGCGGCCGGGTCCACGTGGTCTGCACCCGAGTGGGCGGGCTCCTGGAGGACGTCCCGGCGGGCTGGGCGTCGCGCTGCTCCTCCGCGGTCGCGGCCGTGCGCTCAGCGCTCCCCGCGCTAGACCTCGCTGCGTTCGCGGGGCTGGGCGTCCTGTCGGTCGCCGACGCGCTCTCGTACGGGGTGTCAGGTCCCGTGGCCCGCGGGTCGGGGCTCGACCTCGACCTTCGCCGCGACGACCCGTACCTGCTCTACCCCTCCCTGGACGTCCCAGTGGTGCTGGGCACGACCGGCGACGCGGCCGCGCGGTTCTCCTGCCTCCAGCAGCAGGTGTCGGTGTCGTTGGACCTCGTCGACGCCTGCCTGTCACAGCTGCCGACCGGCCCGGTGAACGTCAAGCTGCCCAAGGCCGTCCGCGCTCCCGAGGGGTCCGCGTACCGGTGGACCGAGGCCCCGTCCGGGGCGGTCGGCTACTTCTTGGTGTCGCGGGGAGCGTCCACGCCGTGGCGGCTGGCGATGCGGACGCCCTCGTTCAACAACGTGTCGGCGCTGCCTTCGGTGCTGCCCGGGTCCCGTGTCCAGGACCTGCCCGCGATCCTCGCCTCCTTCTTCTTCACCGTCGGCGACATCGACAAGTAGCGGGTCAGGTCTTCAGGTAGTCGGAGAACTTGGCGCGGAGGAGGGCTTCGTCGTCGCCGAGGTCCTTGCCCATGAGCTCGCGGACGATCTCGACCGCGTCGCTGATCGATCCGGTGAGGCCTCCGCCCGAGCCGTCCTCCGACGCGAAGGAGGCCGACGAGCGCAGGTGCTTCACGATGTCCCAGAAGAAGCCGACGTCGTGGGCGGCGCGGGCCTTGTCGAAAGCCTGCTGCCGGAGCTCTTCGGTGGTGGGTTCCATACGGAGAACCTATTCCGAGGGCAGGTCCGGCGTCCGGCACATCCGCTCGAGGACGAGCGCCGCGAGGACGAGCAGGACTGACGCGCCGACCGAGAGGGCCGCCACGACGGCGTTGTCAGCGGCGACGCGCAGCTCGTCGTGCTGGAAGAACCACAGCCACAGACCGGCGTACAGGCCGGTGAGCAGTGCTCCGGTCGTGGACGAGGCCTTCGCCAGGACCGCGGCCCGAGCGATCTGGAACGGGTGCATCTGCCGCCGACCACGACTGCGCCCCCGCAGCCGGTCCCGCACCACCTTGGCGAGCACGAGCTCGAACAGCGCCATCAGCGTGCCGACACCCGGCGCGAGAAGCGGCAGGGACAGCAGCTCCCCCGTCTG
Organism: Frankiales bacterium; assembly: GCA_025464795.1. Lineage (GTDB taxonomy): Bacteria > Actinomycetota > Actinomycetes > Mycobacteriales > SCTD01 > RYN-111. The sequence continues at coordinate 26,371 of JAODNB010000303.1, read as the reverse complement.
CAGGTTGATGGCGAACCAACCGAGGACGGCGGTGAGGACCGCCAACGCCACCAGAACGGGGAGCCTGGTGGGAGTCACAGCTGCTCCGCTGCGAGCCACACCGACGAGGCGTCGACCGGAAGCTCGGCCACGGGTCCGTGCCCCGGAAGCACCGCGGCGGGATCGACGGCCAACCAGGGGACGAGGACGAAGGCGCGCTCGTGAGCTCGTGGGTGCGGCAGCTCGAGCGCCGGGTCGGAACCCGAGGCCCACACGACGTCGACGTCCAGGGTCCGCGGGCCCCAACGGACCTCGCGAGAGCGCTCAGCTCGGGTCTCCGCGAGGACGGCGCGACGCCATGCCTCGGACGCGTCCCAGGAGCACAGCGCGATGACGTTGAGGAAGTCGGCCTGCTCGACGTCCCCCCACGGCGCCGTCTCGTACACCGGTGACACGGCCACCGGCTCAAGCACGGCGAGGCCAGATCGCAGGTACCCCAGGCGATCTCCGAGGTTGGAGCCCAGCGACAGGACCGCCGTCACGGTCGTTCCACCGTCACCGAGACGTCCTGGAAGGTCAAGGGGATCGGTGCGGACGGCTTGTGCACCGTGACGCGGGCGGAGATGACGCGCGGGTCGGCGAGGCACACCGCGGCGAGGCGGGCCGCGAGGGTCTCGATGAGGTTGACCGGCTCGCCCGCGACCACGTCCGCCAGCTGCGACGCCAGCGAGCCGTAGTCGACCGTTGCAGCCAGGTCGTCCGAGGCCGCCGCGGCTCGGGTGTCGACGTTGAGGACCGCGTCGATGACGAAGTCCTGACCCTCGCTGCGCTCGGAGGCCAGCACGCCGTGGAAGCCCCGGACGCGCAGCCCGGTCAGGGCGATGCGATCACTCATGAGAGAGCCTCCCGAGCACGGGCGAGCCGTGGTGGACCAGGAGCCGCCACCCCTCCGCTCGCTTGACGAAGACGTTGGTGGCAACCACCGAGGTGTTCTCGCCGACGTCGGCGGAGGTCAGCACGTTCTCGGTGCAGGTGACGATCGCGGTCGGGCCGGCGACCGCGACCTGCACGTCGGTGAGGAAGAACTGGATGTAGTCGGTGTTGGCCATGACGGCAGACCACGACCGCAGGATCGCCACGCGACCCCGGAGCATCGGCCAGCCGGGGTGCACGCAGACCAGAGCCTCGGGCTCCTCCTGGTCCCAGACCGCCTCCATCAGGTCCACGTCACCGGTCTCGAAGGCGCTGTAGAGGGCCGCGTTCGCGGCCTCGACCTCATCCACGCAGCCGCTCCACGACCCTGACGGCGTCAGCGGAGCCGCTGACGTCGTGCACCCGCACCCCCCACGCGCCTTCCGCCGCTGCGAGGGCCGTGAGGGCGGTGGTGGCGTTGTCCCGGCCCGCAGGTTCGCGGCTGTCGAGGAGCGCACCCAGGAAGGCCTTGCGTGACGAACCGAGCAGCAGCGGGCCCAGCTCACGAAGACGAGGGAGGGCAGCGAGCAGCGCCCAGTTGTGCTCCGCCGTCTTCGCGAACCCGATCCCCGGATCGACGATCACCGACGCGATCCCCGCGGCGGAGCACGCCTGCACCCGCGCGGCGAGCTCGGCGCAGACCTCGGCGACGACGTCGTCGTACACCGCTCGGGTCTGCATGTCAGCGCTGGAACCTCGCCAGTGCATCGCGACGTAGGGCACCCCCAGCGAAGCCACCACACCGAGCATCGTCGGGTCGGCCAGACCGCCGCTCACGTCGTTGACGAGAACCGCACCGGCCTCGACAGCGGCGAGGGCGACCGAGGCTCGCGTGGTGTCGACCGAGCACTGCACCCCGGCAGCAGCCAGGCCGGCGATGACCGGGACCACCCGCGACAGCTCGACGTCGACCGGGACCCGAGAGGCGCCCGGGCGGGTGGACTCGCCCCCGACGTCGACCAGGTCCGCGCCCTGGTCGCGCAGCTGCAACCCGAACGCGAGCGCCTCCTCGACGGTGGCGTGGCGGCCGCCGTCGCTGAAGCTGTCCGGCGTGACGTTGAGGACCCCCATGACGAGGGTCCTGCTGACAGGCGTCAGCTGGCCGGGTCGGCGCCGGGACGGCGCCGGGGGGCGCGCTGCGTCCGTGGCTTGGGCTCGGAGGCCTCGCGGTTGACCGACGCGGTGCGGCGCGACCCGACGGCGCGCTTGCGACCGCGCGCGAGCTCGTCGAGGTCCGCCGGACCCATGACCGCGAGCTCTGCGGGTGTGAGCACCGGCGGGATCTTCGACAGCGGACGCCGCCCGTTGCCCGTCGGGTGCTGGCGCTGCGGCCGCTTGACGACCGTCTTGAACACCTCGCCGAGCTCCTCGCGGTTGAGGGTCTCCTTGTCGAGGAGGCGGAGCACCAGCTCGTCGAGGACGTCGCGGTACTCGACGAGGATCTCCCACGCCTCGTGGTGGGCGTTCTCCACGAGGGCACGGACCTCGGTGTCGACGACGGCAGCCACCTGCTCCGAGTAGTCCCGGCCGTGGCCCATGTCGCGGCCCATGAAGACCTCGCCGGACTCCTGCCCGAACTTCACGGCGCCGAGGGTCTCGGACATGCCGTACTGGGTGACCATCGCGCGGGCGATCGCGGTTGCCTTCTCGATGTCGTTCGAGGCGCCTGTGGTCGGGTCGTGGAAGACGAGCTCCTCGGCGGCGCGACCACCCATGGCGTAGGCGAGGGTGTCGAGCAGCTCAGCGCGCGACTGCGAGTACTTGTCCTCCTCGGGAAGGACCATCGTGTAACCGAGGGCCCGGCCGCGGGGCAGGATCGTGAGCTTGTGCACCGGGTCGGTGTTCGGCAGGGCGTGCGCGACCAGGGCGTGACCGCCCTCGTGGTACGCCGTGACCTTCTTCTCCTTGTCGTTCATGAGCCGCGTCCGGCGCTGCGGGCCGGCCATCACGCGGTCGATCGACTCCTCGAGGGTCTCCAGCGTGATCTGCTTCTGCCCGGTCCGGGCCGTCAGCAGCGCACCCTCGTTGACGACGTTCGCGAGGTCGGCACCAGTGAACCCTGGGGTCCGACGGGCGATGACCTGGAGGTCCACGTCTGGGTGCATCGGCTTGCCCTTGGAGTGCACCTCGAGGATCTGACGGCGCCCGGCCATGTCCGGTCGGTCCACGGCGATCTGGCGGTCGAAGCGACCGGGGCGCAGCAGTGCGGGGTCGAGGATGTCGGGACGGTTCGTCGCGGCGATCATGATCACGCCGCCCTTCACGTCGAAGCCGTCCATCTCGACGAGCATCTGGTTGAGGGTCTGCTCGCGCTCGTCGTGACCGCCGCCCATGCCGGCACCGCGGTGGCGGCCGACGGCGTCGATCTCGTCGATGAAGATGATCGACGGGGCGTTCGCCTTCGCCTGCTCGAACAGGTCACGGACGCGGCTGGCGCCGACACCGACGAACATCTCGACGAAGTCCGAGCCCGAGATCGAGTAGAACGGGACGCCTGCCTCGCCGGCCACAGCCCGCGCGAGCAGGGTCTTGCCGGTGCCGGGAGGGCCGTACAGCAGCACCCCCTTGGGGATCTTCGCGCCGACGGCCTGGAACTTGCCCGGGCTCTCGAGGAACTCCTTGATCTCCTGGAGCTCCTCGATGGCCTCATCGGCGCCAGCGACGTCAGCGAACGTCGTCTTGGGGGTGTCCTTGCTGACGAGCTTGGCCTTCGACTTGCCGAACTGCATGACGCGGGACCCGCCGCCCTGCATCTGGTTCATGAAGAAGAACAGCAGGCCGAACACGATGATGAAGGGCAGGAAGGAGAACAGCACGCCCACGAGCACGTTCTGGTGGCTGACGTTGACGTTGTACTTGATCCCCTTCTCCTTGAAGGCGATCGCGAAGTCGCGGCCCTGGTCGATGAGGAACGAGGCCTGCAGCTTCTTGTGGTTCGTCAGCTCGACCTTGACGGTCTGCTCCTTGTCGAGGAGCTGGTTGGACTTGGCGTTGCTGACGACGTCACCGTTCTGGATGGCGGCAAGGACCGTGGCGGTGTCGGACTGCTTGTAGCCGCCGTTCCCGCGCAGGCCGTTGGAGACGGCCAGGACCAGGATCAGGGCGAGGACGATGTAGAGGGCGGGCCCGCGGGCGTAGCGCTTGAGGTTCATGTGCGCGGGGCGGGATGCCCCGTCCCTCCTGACGGCGAATTGTCCTGTAGGACGTGGTCACAAACGGTACACCGGTTCAACGCTCCCGCAGACAGGCTCGTTCCACCACCCGGACGTGACCTACCTCGCGTACACCTCGGGCTTGAGCAGACCCACGAAAGGCAGGTCCCGGTACCTCTCGCCGTAGTCCAGTCCGTAGCCCACGACGAACTCGTCCGGCATGTCGAAGCCGACGTACTTCACGGGCACCTCGACCTTCGCGGCTTCGGGCTTGCGCAGCAGAGCGCAGACCTCCACCGAGGCCGGCCCGCGCGAGCGCATGTTCCGCAGCAGCCAGTTGAGGGTCAGCCCGGAGTCGATGATGTCCTCGACGACCAGGACGTGCTGGTCTGCCAGGTCCCGGTCGAGGTCCTTCAGGATCCGGACGACACCGGACGACGAGGTCGAGGAGCCGTAGCTGGACACGGCCATGAACTCCATGGAGACCGGCGTCTCGAGGGCGCGCGCCAGGTCTGCCATCACCATCACGGCGCCCTTGAGGACCCCGACGAGCAGGATCTCCTTGCCGGCGTAGTCCCGGTCGATGGCCTGGGCGAGCTCCTGGATCTTGGCCTGGATCTCCTGCTCGGAGACAAGGACCTTCTCGATCTCCGCGGGGACGCGTTGGCTCACCGTCCGAAGGCTAGCTGTCCCTGATCGCGGCTGGCACGGCCTCCCCCCGGAAGGGCCACCGGGCCCTGGCCCCGCCAGTCCTCGACGAGGGCCCTCAGGGCATCGACATGGGCGCTGGTGACGGCCTGGCCACAGCGCTCCTCGGCCCAGCGCTTGAGGCTCCGCGACCGCAGCGCCGCTGGCATGCTGGCCAGCTCACCGACGTCCTGCGTCACGACGGTCAGCGCGTCGAGGGCGTCCGCGTCCTCCCGGAGCAGCCGTGCGCTGCGCGCCAGACCGTCGGTCAGGTCCAACCCGTGGAGCAGCTGTCGCGCCTTCACCCGCGCGTACGAGGGGTCCTCGTTGTGCGGGTCCTCCCACGGCTCGAGCCCCGCCTCCTCACATGCCCGCCTCGTCACCGAGCGGGCGACGTCCAGCAGCGGCCTGCGGTAGCGACCGCGGACGGCGGCCATGCCGGAGGCTGCTCGGGTACCGGATCCGCGCAGGAGGCCGAGGAGCACCGACTCGGCTTGGTCGTCCTTCGTGTGTCCGAGCAGAACGGTGCCCCCGGCCGTGTCCAGCAGCGAGTAACGGAGGGCACGGGCTGCGGCCTCACCCGGGGGCGACTGCCCGGTGAGGACCTGGGACACCAGCCCGAGGCCCGCGCACTGCGCGGCTGCCTTGGCAGCGACCTCCTCCGACCCTGGCTGGAGCCGGTGGTCCACCACCACCGCTCCGGAACCCGGGCGCTCGAAGGCGAGCGCGGCCGCGAGCGCCAGCGAGTCAGCACCTCCGCTCACGGCTGCGCTGACGACGCCCTCGACGCCCTCGAGGCACCGGCGGACGGCCACCCTGACGGCGGCTGTCGCGACCGGCGGGCCGGTCATGCGCTGGCAGCGGTCCCGTGCACGCGCGCCACCCAGTCGAGCGGCGCCGTGATCTCGGCACGGGTCGGCAACGTGGCGGGCGACTCCCAGACCCGGTTGAAGCCGGCCATGCCGACCTCGTCGACCACGGCCTTCACGAAGCGCGAGCCCTCGGCGTACTGGAGCGCCTTCATGTCGAGACCCAGGAGCCTGCGCAGCAGGCGCTCGAGCGGGTTGCCACGGTGCCGGCGACGTTCCTCGAAGCGGTCGCGGATGAGCTGCACGGTCGGCACCACCGACGGACCGACGCCGTCCATGACGTGCTCGGCGTGACCCTCGAGCAGCGACATGAAGGCGGTGACCCGGTCCATCACGACGCGCTGCTCGGGGGTCTGCAGCATCTCGGCGAGGGAGCCCCGCGGCACGGACCTGACGGCTTTCAGCCGCTTCAGCAGGGCCTCCGGGTCGTCCAGCGACGTCGCCTTGAGCAGCTCACCGATCTCGGAGCGGACGTGGTCGTGCAACCAGTCGACAGCGGTGAACTGGGTGCGGTGGGTCACCTCGTGCAACGCGACCCAGAGCCGGAAGTCGTGCGGGTCGACACCGAGCCGGCGCTCGGTCTCGACGATGTTCGGCGCCACGAGCAGCAGGCGGCCCTCCTGGCCCGGAGGCTGGAACGCCTCGTACTGGCCCAGGACCTTGCTCGACAGCCACGACAGCAGCGTCCCCATCTGGACAGCCGTCACCTTCGAGGTGACGCCTGCGGCGAGCTTGTTCTGCTTGGCCAGCAGGGTTTCCCCGAGCGGGGCGAGCACGACGTCGAAGCCCTCGATGTTGGCCTTCGCCCAACCTGGTCGGTCGACGACGGTCGCGGGTCCGACAACCCCGTGCAGCCCCGTCACGTCGCGGACGTGCTGCTCGGCCTGGTCGGTCACGTCGCGCAGCATGATCACCACATCGGCGGCCTCCGTGAGGCTGAGCCTCGGGCCCGCGGGCGCGAGGCGAGCGGCGACCGAAGCGGCCAGGTCGGTGTCGACGACTCCCATGCTCTGAGGCTACGTGGCGGTCACGTGCAGCCGCAGGAGGCCAGCACGGCGGCGACCCGATCGAGGGCGGCCTGGGCCTTGAGGTTGCCGGTGAGCGGCACCCCGTCAGCGGTCAGGTCGAACGCCAGCAACCGGCCGTCCTTGGTGCGGACGAGACCAGCCAGAGCGCTGACCCCGTTCAAGGTGCCGGTCTTGGCCCGCACCTCGCCGGCAGCGGTCGACGTCGGTGCCGTGCGGTAGCGCTTCGCCAGCGTCCCGTCGAAGCCGGCGACGGGCAGGCCGCTCAGCAGGGGCCCGTACCGCTGGTCAGCGCCGACGACGGCGAGCAGCCTCGTCAGGGCAGCCGGTTCGAGGCGGTCCAGTGGCGAGAGCCCGCTGCCGTCCCGGAGCTGAAGCGCGGAGCGATCGACACGGGCGTCGTCGAGGATCGATCCGAGGGCGATGTGGACCGCCGCGCTCGCTCCGGCGAAGGTGGCAGCCATCCTCATGGACAGCGCGACGTGCCGGGACAAGGCCTCGGCGAGGTCGTTGTCGCTGCGCGTCAGCATGGACTCCACCAGCTGGGCCACCGTCGGGGAGTCCACGTGGGCCAGCACCGCAGCACCAGCGGGCGACGCTCCGCGAACGACGGTCCTGACCTTAAGCAGGGCGGCGAGCTGCCGTCCGGCCTCCAGCGCAGGGTCCGAGGACCGGGGGGAGCTCTTGGCGCGAGAGGTGCGTCCCTCATCGACCTCGAGCGCGCTGACGGGGGCGACGTCCCCGTCGCTCACGTACCCGGGCTTCCACCCGGGGCCGAGCCGGGCGCCGGCGAACAGCCTGTCGTCGACGACGACCCGCTTGACGACCACGCCCTTCAGCTGCGCGGCCAGGTTCGAGAGCCGCGCCACGCTCGGGTAGCCGACCTGGGCGAACCTGCCACCGAGGGTGGGATCGCCGGCGCCGACGAGGACCACGTCGCCCGCGGCGCCCTGGGTGACGGTCGTCGTGAAGACCTGCTCGGGTCGCAGGACCTTGAGGGCAGCCACAGCGGTGGCGATCTTCGCCGTGGACGCCGGTGTCACGGGGCGGCTCGCGCCGATCTCGAGCAGGGCCTCCCCGGACAGCGCGTCGAGGACCGACATCCCCACCTTCGTCCCGAGCCCAGGGGCCCGGAGCGCCGCCGTGAGCGCGCGCGCCAACCCGGCTCCCGTGGGAACCGGAGCGGTCGCGACGGCCGGCTGCAGGATCGGGGCACGGACCGGCTGTGGTGCAGCGCTGCGAGTGGGCGAGGCGACGGGCGTCGTCGGGTTGTCGGCCCGGTAGTAGAGGGTCCCGCCGGCGCCGGCACCCAGGAGCAGCACCAGGGCCGTGACCCCGAGCAGCCCCTTGCGCACGCCATCGCCTCCTTGAGCTCTGCAGAACGTGGCCGTTGCCACACCCTCCCGGGAACCTGCCCGGTTCGTCCGTACGGGACACTAGGTGCTGTCCGTGTCACCGCTTGAGGCCAGGAGAAGTGCGCACCGTGGAGTTCGACGTCACCATCGAGATCCCGAAGGGCCAGCGGAACAAGTACGAGGTGGACCACACCTCCGGCCGCATCCGCCTGGACCGCATGCTCTTCACCTCGACGCGCTACCCCAGCGACTACGGCTTCGTGGAGGACACCCTCGGCGGTGACGGTGACCCGCTGGACGCCCTCGTGCTGCTCGACGAGCCGACGTTCCCGGGCTGCCTCATCCGCTGCCGCACGATCGGCATGTTCCGCATGACGGACGAGGCCGGGCCGGACGAGAAGCTGCTCTGCGTACCTGTCGGAGACCCGCGCCAGTCCCACCTGCAGGACATCTTCCACGTGCCGGAGTTCGACCGGCTCGAGATCCAGCACTTCTTCGAGGTCTACAAGGACCTCGAGCCCGGCAAGTCCGTCGAGGGCGCTGCCTGGGTCGGCCGCACCGAGGCTGAGGCCGAGGTGGTCATCTCCCAGAAGCGCTACCTCGACAACCCGCACGCCATCGAGCACTCCGGCGACCCGGACTACAAGAACCAGTAGCGGTCAGACCACCCGCTCGCCGTACATCGTCCCGAGGGGCTCGGCGAGCAGCTCGAGGCGTGCGCCGTCCGGGTCCCGGAAGTACAGCGACGTCCCGCTCTCCTCCACCACCTCGATGCCGGCGTCCTTCAGACGCGCCCGCGCGCCCTCCCACTCCTCGCGGGTCACGCTGATCGCGAGGTGGTGCAGTCCGCCGAGGACCTCCTTGTACGGACCGAGGTCCAGGCCGGGGAGGTCGAAGAAGGCCAGTCCGTTCCCGTGGCCGAGGTCGAAGAAGAAGTGCGTGGAACCCGCGTAGTCGCGGTTCTCCATCACGTGGGTCAGCGGGAAGCCGAGCACGTCCTGGTAGAAGCGCACGGTCTGCTCGACGTCGCTCGAGATCAGCGCGAGGTGGTGCACCCCCCGGGCGGCGCTCGGCGGGCGGTCCGGACGCAGGTGCTCGTCGGCCAGGTCCTTGCGCTGCGCGGCGTCCATGCCACCAACATACGAAGGCCCGCCCTGCAGGTGCAGGACGGGCCTCCGGGTCGAGAGGGCTAGGCGGCGCGCATCACGTGGCTCGGGGAGACCTCGACGGGGGCGTCCCCGCTGCGGTGGCTGATCGCGAGGACGAGCGAGCGGACGAACTCGCCGCCGCCGACGAGGGCCAGACCGGTCATGACCGGATGCATCCAGCTCTCGCGGAAGTCCTGGCCGAAGGCGGTGAAGACCGAGTAGTCGAGGGCCCACGCGAAGCCGCAGGCGAGGGCAACGGCGATGGTGCGGGACAAAGCCGCGGGGGCCTTGATGGGCAGCAGCTCGTCGATGACCTGCATGACGACAGTGAGGCCGAGGGCGAGGCCGAGGAAGACGACGAAGGCGTACATGTTCACCACTCCTGTGATGAGGCTGGCGGGGCGATCTGCCTCGCTCAGTACGTTGGACCGCGCGGATCCCCCTTGGTTACAAGGATCTCTGAGAACGTTTCGCTGTGGAGGTCGATCCTGCTCTCGTACGCGCCGTGCAGCGCGGGGAGAAGGGCGCGATGGATGACCTCATCCGCGGCACCTACGCGCACGTCTACGCCCTCTGCCGACGCCTGCTGGGGGATCCGTCCGATGCGGCGGACGCCACGCAAGAGGTCTACGTGCGGGTCGTCCGCTCGGTCCTGGGGTTCCGGGGCGAGGCGGCCTTCGGTACCTGGCTGCACCGGGTCACCGTCAACGTCTGCATGACGTCCCTGCGCAAGCGAGGCGACGTGCGCGCCCGCGGTCAGAGCGCCGGCACGGTGGACGCCGTCTTCGACGACCTCGCGTCCAACGACGCCTCACCGGAGGAGCGCGTCACCACGGCCGACCTTGCACGCCGTACCGCAAAGGCGTTGGCTGACCTGCCGGAGGACGCCCGTGAGGTCGTCGTCCTCAGAGATGTCCAGGGCTTGTCCACGAAGGAGACCGCTGAGCTGCTCGGCATCAGCGAAGGAGCCGTGAAGGTCCGGCTGCACCGGGCGCACACGAGGCTGAGGGAGCTGGTCGTATGAGCGAGCGGGTCTGCCAGGAGGTCCAGGCGCAGCTGCCTGCGTACGTGGACCTCTCCCTGCCGCGGCTGCGGCGCAAGCTGGTGGCCCTGCACCTTCGTCGCTGCGCGGCCTGCCAGGCGGAGTTCTCGATCCAGCGGGAGCTGCACGTCGGGCTGTCCACCCTCGCGGGGGCTCCTTCGGCACCGCCTGAGGGCCTGCTCGAGTCCCTGCTCGAGAACTCGTCGTCCCCCCGTGGTGCTGCTCCGCTGCGAGGAGCGGTCAGCGGGGCGAAGCCGGTCCTGTCCGTCGCGCTGCTGGTCGCGGGTGCCGCCGCCGGGGCGGGTGCTGGTTATGTCTCGTGGCTGTCCGCCAAGAACGTCCGTCGCCGCCTCCGCTGATCCCCCCCAGACCTTGCACTTCCCTGAAGTGGCGGGAGGGGCGAGGGGGTCAGGCGTCGGTGGCGGCGACGAGGGGCTCGAGGACGGCCTCGGGGAGGTCCCGCTGCGTACGGCCCAGGCGCCACTGGTCGGCAAAAAGGGCCAGCCACTCGCCGTCGCCGCGCAGGAAGCACTCCACTCCGGACTGAGAGTCCAGCTGAGTCACCCAGTCGCGGGTGGTGCGTCGCGCGACGGAGTACGGCAGCCGGTCGAGGGTGACCTCAGCCCCCATCTCCCCCTTCATCCGGTGGGTCGCCACCTCGAACTGCATAGGGCCGACGGCGGCGAGGACGGGTGCCTGGTCGCCACGACGATCACTGCGCAGGACCTGCACGACCCCCTCCTGCTCGAGCTGCTCGATGCCGCGACGGAACTGCTTGTAGCGTCCCGAGTCGTTCGCCCGCGCGACGGCGAAGTGCTCCGGGGCGAAGGACGGGATCGGCGGGAAGGTCACCGCCGAGTCGACGTAGAGCGAGTCGCCGACGCGGAGCATCGAGGCGTTCACCAGGCCGACGACATCGCCGGGGTACGCCAGGTCGACCGTCTCGCGGCTCTGCCCGAAGACCTGCTGCGCGTACTTGGTCGCGAACGGCTTCTTGGACGCGGCGTGGGTCACGACGGAGCCGCGCTCGAAGACGCCGGAGCACACCCGGATGTAGGCGAGCCGGTCCCGGTGCGCCGAGTCCATCCCTGCCTGGATCTTGAAGACGAAGCCGCTGAACGGGGCGTCGACCTCCCGCGGCTCGCCCGCCACGTCCGGACGAGGACCGGGCGCGGGGGCCAGCTCGAGCAGGGTGTCGAGGAGCTGCGAGACGCCGAAGTTGAGGACGGCCGAGCCGAACAGCACCGGGGTCGCGCGGTGGTCGAGGTAGGCCTCGACGTCGAGGTCGGCCTCGTCCGCCGACAGCAGCTCCGACTCCTCGACGGCCGTCGTCCAGGCGTCGCCGTGGGCAGCAAGGGCCTCGTCCGCCGACAGCACGGCCTGAGCTGCCAGCGTTGCCCCGCCGGCGGTACGGGTGAACTGGATCATCGTGCCGTTCCGCCGGTCGAGGACGCCGCGGAAGTCACCCGCGATGCCGACTGGCCAGGTCAAGGGCGTCGGCTTCAGGCCGGTCTTGAGGAAGACCTCGTCCATGAGCTGGAGCGCCTCGTGTCCGGGTCGGTCCCACTTGTTGATGACGGTGAGGACCGGGATGCGGCGGTGCCGGCAGACCTCGAACAGCTTGAGCGTCTGCGGCTCCATCCCCTTGGCAGCGTCGACGAGCATCACGGCGCTGTCGACGGCCGCGAGCACCCGGTAGGTGTCCTCGGAGAAGTCCGCGTGACCTGGGGTGTCGACGAGGTTGATGACCGATCCCTCGTACTCGAACTGCAGGGCCGCGCTGGAGATCGAGATGCCACGGGCCTTCTCGATGTCCATCCAGTCGGAGACGGTGCTCTTGCGTCCCGCCTTGCCATGGATGTGACCCGCTTCGTTGATCACCCGGGCGTGCAGCGCCAGGGCCTCGGTCAGGGTCGACTTGCCGGCGTCGGGGTGGCTGATGACCGCGAAGGTGCGACGGCGCGCGGCTTCCGTGACAGCAAGAGTGCCAGCGCGAGCGCTCATCCGTGGGTCCTCCTGGTCATCAAGCGCAGCCGCCCCAGCCGGTGGGCTGGGGCGGAGCGGTGGAGCCGCCTCGGAGAATCGAACTCCGGACAACCTCATTACGAGTGAGGTGCTCTGCCGACTGAGCTAAGGCGGCGTACTACGCGGGAAAGTCTAAGGCACCCCGCTGCGGGACGTCAGCCGGTGCGCAGGGCGAGGGCCATGGCCTCGACCGCGAGCTGCGGGGCGACGTTGCCCTCGACTGCGGTCCGGCAGGCCAGGATCGCGTCGATGCGGTGCAGCGTGGACTCGGGGGTCGAGTTGCCGGCGATGACCGCTGCCTGATCGGCGAGGTCGCCGTGGACCGGCACCGCGTTCGTGCCCAGCTGCACGGTCAGCACGTCGCGGTAGAAGGCGGCCAGGTCGATCAGCGCCCGGTCGAGGGCATCGCGCTGCGTCCTGGTGCCCCGCGACCGCTGCCGCTTCTCCAGCTCCTTCAGCGCCCCGGCGCCCCCCTTCGGCGCACTCCCGGCGTAGCCCTTGCCGGTGGCGCCTCCGCCGAGGGCAGTGGACAGCGCCTCGCGCTCGACGTCGTCCCGCGATGCGGCCAGCTTGTCGGCCTCGTCCTTCGCGGCGTCGAACAGGTCCTTGGCGGCGTTCAGGGCCTGGCCGACGTTGCCGAGCGATCGGGGCAGGGCCAGCACGTCCCGTCGCTCTCGACGGGTCTCCTCATCGGTCGCGAGGCGACGCGCGCGGCCGATGTGGCCTTGGGACGCCCGCGCGGCGAAGGCGGCCATCGCGGGGTCGACGCCGTCGCGCTCGACCAGCACCTGTGCGACCGCGGCGGCGGAGGGGGATCGGAGAGGGACCAGGCGACAGCGGGACCGGATCGTCGGCAGCAGGTCGTCGACGGACGGCGCGCAGAGCAGCAGGACGCTGTGAGGTGGCGGCTCCTCCACGGCCTTCAGCAGCGTGTTGGAGGTGCGCTCCTCCATGCGGTCCGCGTCCTCGATCAGGGTGACCTGCCAACGGCCCCGCGTCGGCGCGCGGGAGCTGCGCTGGATGATCTCGCGGGCCTGGTCGATGAGCAGGTGCAAGCCCTCGGGCACGATCACCGCAACGTCCGGGTGGGTCCCTCCGAGCGCCTGGTGGCAGGTCTCGCAGTGCCCGCAGCCCCCCTCCGGGCACTGCAGGGCGGCGGCGAAGGCCCGTGCGGCGTTGGACCGTCCGGAGCCGGGAGGTCCGGTGAACAGCCACGCGTGCGTCATGCCCGCACCGTCCCCTCCAGCCAGGGCCTCAGCGGCTGCCGCTGCGGCAGCGGTGAGCTGCTCGACCACGGCCTCCTGACCGACCAGGTCGCTGAACACGCTCACACTCGCTCCAAGCGTTGCGCAGGGGCGAGGGGCAGCACCCGCGCCGCGATCGCCGCATGGACCTCGTCGGGAGTCTGCACCGCACTGACGACGAGGTAGCGCGTCGGCTCAGCAGAGGCGAGGTCCAAGAACCCCTGGCGGACGGCGCGGTGGAACGCGAGGGACTCCTGCTCGATCCGGTCCGGTGAGCCCGTCGCGCGGGCCAGTCCGACCTCGGGGTCGATGTCGAGCAGCAGGGTCACGTCGGGACGCAGCCCCTCGGTCGCCCAGCGGGAGAGCTGCGCGACCTCATCGAGCGAGAGAGCGCGGCCCGCGCCCTGGTAGGCGAGCGAGCTGTCGACGTAGCGGTCGCTGATGACCACTGCCCCGCGCTCGAGAGCTGGTCGCACGACGGTCGCGACGTGCTGGGCGCGGTCGGCAGCGTAGAGCAGCGCCTCGGTCCGAACCGACAGGGTCGTCGCCGGGTCGAGCAGCATCGTCCGGATCTTCGCGCCCACCTCCGTCGCGCCGGGCTCGCGGGTGACGACGACCTCGAGCCCCGTGCTCTCGAGCAGGTGGGCAAGCCGCGAGACCTGCGTCGACTTCCCCGCACCCTCGCCCCCCTCGAAGACCACGAAGAGGCCAGGGTGCAGCGGCCCGCGGACGCGTCGGCGAAGCAGTACGCGGACGAGGTCTGACCGCAGCGGGATCCCAGGCCGGTCGTTCATGGTGCGGTAGGACAGTCCACCGACGAAGACGGCGAGCAGGCCTCCGAGCAGCAAGGTCACCGAGGCGCCGTTGACGTCGAAGCGGCCCCAGCGGTGGATGCCGACGAGCCCTGCGAGCCCGGGCGCCACCGTCAGGGACAGCAGCAGCGCCAACCGCATCAGCGTGTTGACCAAGCCGAAGGTCCGCCCTCGCAGAGCGTCCTCGACCTCAGCTCCGAGCAGCGTCAGCCCGGTGACGTAGGCCAGCCCGGCACAGGAACCGAGCAGCAGCGTCGCGACCACGACCAGGGCCAGTACGGGGACGGCGGACATGAACACCAGCGAGAGCCCGGCGCCGACGATCGCCGGCCCCAGGACCCGGCGGCGGGACACGTCGCGCACCAGTCGGGGTCCGAGGGCGACGCCGAGAGCGATGCCCACGAAGACCGACCCGAAGAGCAGCGCGAAGGCCCCTTCCCCGCCGTTGAGGACGGTGTCGCTGAAGGTCTTGCCGTTGCCCACGACGACACCGGTCGCGGCCAGCGCGCCCAGCATGCCGACCAGCAGGCCGCGTACGAGGCGACTGCTGCGGGCGAAGCGCAGGCCCTCCCGGACGCTCTGCACCACAGACGGTGTCGCCCCCGCCGAGACGGACTCGCTGTGCGAGGGGATCTCGCGGATCCGGGCGACCTGGACCGCAGCGAAAAGGAACGTTCCCGCGTCGACGAACAGCCCGATGTTGGCTGCGGACTCGTGGGTGCGGACCTTCAGGACCCCGAGCACCCCGAACACGACAGCCGCGAGGGGCGCGGTCCCGTAGGTCGCGAACAGCGAGATCTGGTTCGCCGACTCGAGCTGCTCCTTGGCCAGGTGCGGGACGGACGCCTCCTTGGCCGGGATCCAGATCAGCGAGAGCACCTCGACGAGAGCGGAGGCGACCAGCAGCCAGGTCAGCGTGCCGACCAGAGGCATCGACAGGAACAAGCCGAAGCGCAGGAGGTCGCAGACCACCATCGTCACTCGCCGGTCGAACCGGTCCGCGACGACTCCGACCAAGGGGGCGAGGACGACACCTGGCAGCAGCCGGAAGGCGAGCACCGCGCCGATGGCGAAGCTCTGCCCCTCGAAGCCGTCGACGAGCTGCGCCGCCAGTGCCGTGGTGGCGAGGAACCCGAGCCAGTCACCGAAGCTCGACAGCAGCAGGGCGAGGGACAGCCGCCGGAAGCCGCGGTGGGCCAACGCCCCCGGCCAGTGGTGCCCCGACTCCATGCGGTCAGCCTACGGCGGTGGTCACGCCTTCTTCTTGGCAGCAGCCTTCTTCGGAACGGCCTTCTTCGCGGGCGCCTTCTTGGCTGCGGTCTTGCGCGGCGCGGCCTTCTTCTTCACCGGGCCGCGCGCGCGCCTGTCTGCGAGCAGCTCGGACGCGCGCTCGTCGGTGAGCTCCTCGATCGAGTCGTCCTTGCGCAGCGACGCGTTCGTCTCGCCGTCCGTGACGTAGGGGCCGAAGCGCCCCTCCTTGACGACCATCGGCTTCTCGCTGACCGGGTCGACACCGAGCTCCTTGAGAGGCGGAGCAGCGGCAGCCCGACCCCGCAGCTTCGGCTGCGCCAGCAGCGCCACCGCCTGCTCGAGCGTCACAGTGAACAGCGACTCCTCGTCCACCAGTGAGCGGCTCTCCTTGCCCTTGCTGATGTACGGCCCGTAGCGACCGTTCTGCGCCGTGACCGGCTCGCCCTCGATCTCACCGAGGGTCCGCGGCAGCGTCAGAAGCTGCAGCGCGTCCTCGAGGGTGACCGTTGTGAGGTCCATCGTCTTGAACAGCGACGCCGTCGCCGGCTTCTCCGGTGAGCCCTCGGGAAGGGCGACGGTGATGTACGGCCCGAAGCGGCCCTTCTTCGCGATGACGTCCAGGCCTGAGGCCGGGTGCTGACCCAGGACGCGGTCGTCGGACGGCGCGTCGGCCATCTCGATCGCCATGGCGACCGTGAGCTCGTCGGGAGCGAGGTCCTCGGGGAGCGACGCCCGCTTCTCGCCGATCTCGACGTAGGGTCCGTAGCGACCCACCCGGACCACGACCGGGGTGCCGTCGGCATCGAGCCCGATCGGGATGGAGTTGATGGCGCGGGCGTCGATGTCACCGAGGCCCTCGGAGGTCAACTTCTTCAGGCCACCCTGCTTGGCGAGACCGCCCTCCTTGCCCTCGTCGGAGCCGAAGTAGAACGCCGTCAGCCAGTCGACGCTGTTGCGCTGGCCGTCGGCGATCTGGTCGAGGTCGTCCTCCATGGACGCGGTGAACGTGTAGTCGACCAGCCGGCCGAAGTGCTGCTCGAGCAGTCCGATGACGGCGAAGGCGAGCCACGTCGGGACCAGGGCAGAGCCCTTCTTCCAGACGTACCCGCGGTCCTGGATGGTCGAGATGATCGACGCATAGGTGGACGGGCGGCCGATGCCCAGCTCCTCGAGCTGCTTCACCAGCGAGGCCTCGGTGTAGCGGGCGGGGGGCGAGGTGGTGTGACCCTCGGGGTCGAGCGCCGAGACCCTCAGCGGCTGGTTCACCGCGACGGCGGGCAACCGCTTCTCGGAGTCCTCGCGCTCGGCCGCCTCGGCCTGGTCGTCGACCTCCTCCACGTAGGCAGCGAGGAAGCCCTTGAAGGTGATGGTGCGACCCGAGGCGACGAACTCAGCATCGGTGCCATCGGCAGCGACAGCGCCGAGGCGGATGGAGGCAGTGGTCCCGCGGGCGTCGGCCATCTGCGACGCGACAGTGCGCTGCCAGATCAGCTCGTACAGCCGGTGCTCGTCGCCGCGCAGCTCGCCGGCGACCTGACCAGGTGTCCGGAACACGTCGCCCGAAGGCCGGATGGCCTCGTGGGCCTCCTGGGCGTTCTTGACCTTCTTCGCGTACGTCCTCGGCTGGTCCGGGACGTACTCGTTGCCGTACAGGTCACGTGCCTGCTGACGCGCGGCGTTGATCGCCGTCTCCGACAGGTTGGTGCTGTCGGTGCGCATGTAGGTGATGTAGCCGTTCTCGTACAGCCGCTGGGCGGTCTGCATGACCTGGCGCGAGGACATGCGCAGCTTGCGGCCGGCCTCCTGCTGCAGGGTCGACGTCATGAACGGGGCGTAGGGCTTGCGGGTGTAGGGCTTCTCGTCGACGGCACGCACCGAGAAGGATGCGGACTCGAGCCCCTCAGCGAGCGAACGCGCCTCCGGCTCGCTCAGGTGACGGACGTCCCGCGTCAGGGTGCCGGTGTCGGCGTCGAAGTCGCGACCGCTCGCGAGCCGCTTGCCGTCGACGACCTGCAGGGTGGCGACGAGCCGCTCGGTCTGGCCGTCCGCGACGAACGTCCCCTCGATGTCCCAGTAACCCGCTTCGGTGAAGCGCATGCGAGCGCGTTCGCGCTCGACGACGACGCGGGTCGCCACGGACTGCACCCGCCCCGCGGACAGCCGCGGCATGACCTTCTTCCAGAGCACCTCCGACACCCGGTAGCCGTAGAGGCGGTCCAGGATCCGTCGGGTCTCCTGCGCGTCCACCAGCTTGGTGTCCAGCTCCCGCGGGTTCTCGACGGCGGCCTGGATGGCCGGCTTCGTGATCTCGTGGAACACCATCCGGTGCACCGGGACCTTCGGCTTCAGGGTCTCGAGCAGGTGCCAGGCGATGGCCTCGCCCTCGCGGTCCTCGTCCGTCGCGAGGTAGAGCTCGTCCGACTCCTTCAACGCGGCCCTGAGCTTCGCGACCTGTGCCTTCTTGTCGGGGCTGACGACGTAGAGCGCCTTGAAGCCGTTGTCGACGTCGACGCCGTCCTTGGCCCAGGGCAGGCCCTTGTACTCCGCAGGGACGTCGGCCGCGCTGCGCGGCAGGTCCCGGATGTGGCCGATGGAGGACTCGACGACGTAGCCGGGCCCGAGGTAGCCCGCGATGGTCTTCGCCTTGGCGGGCGATTCGACGATGACGAGGCGTTGACCGGCTGGCACATCTCTCCAAGCTCAAGGGGGGTCGTGTCCAAACAGAGTGCATGACGGTGTCAAGCGGGTCGCTGTGGGGTGTCTCGCTCAGGACAGGAAGCCCTTGGCGACCAGGTGCCGCAGGACGGGCAGCACCTGCTCTGCCGCATCGGCCTGGGACAGACCTGCGCTCGAGGCCAGGACCGCCAGCAGGTTCCCGAGCTTCTGGGTGCCGTCGCAGGCAGCCAGGAGCGTCGCGCCGTACGGATCGACCCCTCCGCTCCAGCGCAGGCCGGCCTCCTGCTGCAGCAGCTGGTTGTCCGCCATCCAGCCGTCTGCGGTCGGCGTCGCGACCTGGTGCAGCCGCACGTCCGGACGAAGTCGCAGCCGAGCCTCGAGCAGGTCGCCCTCCAGCAGCACGCGTCGGGCGAAGTGCGCGGTGACCTCCTCGCCCCACGTCGCCGCGGTCGGCTGGTCGACCACGTCGAGCACGACCTGGGGCGCCAAGCCGTCGACCCGCCTGTGCATCGCGACGATCCCGAACGCCACGGCCTCGACGCCCCTCAGCGCGTCGACCCACTCGTCGTACAGGTCGTCGAACGCCGTCTCGTCGGTGTCCCGGAGCCAAGCGGTCACGTAGTCCTCAGGGGCGGCCAGCTCGCGCTGCACGACCCACCCGTCGCAGCCCGTCCCCTCGAACCAGGACAGGACGCGCTCGTCGCCGTCCTGCCCCTCGAGGTGGAGCCAGTTCACCAGCAGAACCGCGTGCCCCCCCGGTGCTAGCACGGTCGGGATCTCCTGCACCAACCGGCTGCACACGTCGTCGCCCTGGTAGCCCGCGTCCCGGTAGGTGTAGCGGCGGCCGGGAGAGACGACGAACGGCGGGTTGCTCACGACGAGGTCGAACGTCTCGCCCCTCACCGGGTCCAGCAGGTCTCCCTGTCGCGCGTCGAGACCCGTTCCGTTCAAGGCGGCTGCGAGGCGGGTGTAGGCGACGGCTCGGGCGTTCCGGTCGGTCGCCACGACGGAGCCGGAGTGGTCCTCGGCGAGCAGTGCCTGGATCCCGGCCCCGGTCCCGAGATCCAGGGTGGAGCCCACGACCGCGCGCGGCGTCGCCGAGGCGAGCGTCATGCTGGCCGCGCCGACGCCCAGGACCTGCTCGGGATGGACCTGCGCGGCGGCACTGCCCGGGTCGTGCGGGACGGTCACGTCCAGGCCGTCGTGCGGTACGGCCTGCAGCCGGGTGACAGCGCGGCCGTCCCGCACCCAGCTGTCGGGCAGGGTCCCTGGCGCGACCTCCCCACCGACGACGAGAGCCCGAACGAGTCGCGCGAGCTCGCCAGAACCCCGGGTACGACGGAGCAGCGGGCTCAGCTCGCCCCGATCCAGGTGCCCTCGGTAGGACGGGCCGAGCAGCTCGTCGAGCGCGGACGAGGACCAGCCGGCCCGCTGCAGGGCGGCTCGAACCTCGGGCGCATCGACCAGCAGAGCGGTCGGATCAGGCAGGGCGGGGGTGGACGGCGACACCCCGTCACGCTAACGACCGCAGGCCCGGCCCTGGTGGGCCGGGCCTGCGTCGTCAGCCGTGTCTCAGAGCTGCGCGAGCCGCTTGCGGTAGATCACTGCGGCGCTGGCGAGCAGCACCAGAGCGGCTGCGGCGGGGAGCGGCGAGCCACCGGTGCGAGGCAGCTGCGGGGCAGCGGGACCCGCGACGTCCACCGGCGGCGTGACGGCCGGCGGGGCCGGCGCGGCAGCAGCCGGGACGGTGACGGGGGCCAGGGGGCCGCTCACGAAGTTCCCGTTCAGACCGCAGTAGATCTCGAGCGAGTCGTAGTAGGTCCCCGGGGCCGTCGTGGGCTTGACGGTGACCGTGAACGTCTGGACCGCGGACTTACCAGGGGCGATGGTGAGACCGGTCGGCCGCAGGACCGCGTCCACGCCGCCATCGGTGCGGACCGGAGCCGGGGTGTCCAGGGCAGTGCCGAAGGCGCCGGCGCTGGAGCCGAGGTTGAAGGCCGGCGAGACGTGCTCGACGAACTTCAGGACCTCGCAGGGGGTCGTGGACGTGTTGGTGACCGTGGCGGTGTAGGTGACCTTCTCCCCGGGCTTGGCGGTCGTCGGGTTCGCCACCTTGGTGAAGCTGATGTCGGGCTTGGGCAGGCCACCGTTGTCGCTGCCCGGACCGCCCGGGCAGACCACGCCGGACACGGCATGGCTGATGATGACGTCACCGCGGATCACGGCGCCGCCGATCGGGAGCGCTCCAGCGCCCGCGGCGATGATGTGCAGTCCGTTGACCACCAGGCCGCGGCCTGACGCAGCTGGGTGCTGCTCGTTCAGGATCACGCGGATGCCGAGCGGCCCGAACAGCTGCGGCAGCAGGTCGGTGTTCGGCGGGATGTCCGTGGGCAGCGGCACGGCGGTGCCACCCACCTTCAGGTTCGCGATGACCGTGGAGCCCTTCGGGGCTGTTGCGCACGTGGTCCCGGACGTCGCGGTGATCTCGTCCGTCTCGATCTTCAGGGGCGCGGCGGCACCCAGCGCGGTGACGTTGGTCGTCTGGGCGGAGGCCAGGGACTTGTTCCCGGAGCAGTCGGTCGCGGCACCGGTGTTCAGCACGTCAGCCCGAGCGACCGTCGGGTCCCCTGCCCCGAGGAGCTGGGTCGTCTTGACGCCCGACGCCGGCGGGCAGGAGCTGGCGACAGGCGCCAGCGGGCCGACCGTCACCGGGACGTTGCCCTGCAGGAGGGTGGCGTCGATGAGCAGGCCGTAGGCCTCGGCGAACCCGCCCGAGTCGACGGTTGCCGCGGACGCTGAGGTCTGCATGCCGCCGAGCACGAGCGGCACCGTGATGGCGACGATCGAACCCAGGACTCTGGTGCTGCTTCGGAAGCTCACTGTCGTTCCCCTGCCTTGATCGAGCTGATGCGGACATCCTTGGAGACGACCGGGGCAAGGGTCAACGCGCAGAGGGGTGAGCCCGCGGCGTCGTGATGCCTCAGCGTTACGTCTCGTTCACGTTGTGCACGTTCCTGCGCCCTGCAAACCTCACGGGCGGGTGGTGGATTCGGGCACCACGGACATGGGGCGACATAGCGGAAGGGCCCGTCCCCCGTACTGCGGGAACGGGCCCTTCGACCGTGCGGAAGATCAGGCGCCGGTCTTGGCCTTCTCGATGACGTCGCTCGTGGTCGAGACCCCACGGCGGTTGCTGATCGTCACCGCGACGACGATGCCCAGGATCGCCAGTCCCGCGACCACGGCCCGGACGCCCTTGTTCTCGTCCACTCCGAGGCCGTACTTCACCACGGTGGGAGCGATGAGCAGGGCGACCAGGTTCATGACCTTGAGCAGCGGGTTGATCGCCGGGCCGGCGGTGTCCTTGAAGGGGTCACCGACGGTGTCACCGATGATCGTCGCCTCGTGGGCCGGGGAGCCCTTGCCACCGTGCGTGCCGTCCTCGACGAGCTTCTTCGCGTTGTCCCACGCGCCACCGGCGTTGGCCAGGAAGACGGCCATGAGGACACCGGCGGCGATGGCGCCGGCGAGGAACGCACCGAGCGGGGCGTAGCCGAGGGCGAAGCCGACGGCGATCGGTGCCAGGACGGCCAGCAGACCAGGAGTGGCCAGCTCGCGCAGCGAGTCCTTCGTGCAGATGTCGACGACGCGGGCGTAGTCGGGCTTCTCCGTGAAGTCCATGATCCCCGGCTTGGTGCGGAACTGCTCGCGCACCTCGAACACCACCCGGCCGGCCGCTCGGGAGACCGCGTTGATGGCGAGTCCCGAGAACAGGAAGACCACCGCCGCGCCGATGATCAGCCCGAACAGCAGGTTCGGCTCGTCGATCGACAGGGCGAACCGGTAGTGGTGCGCGGCCCCGCCTGCCGTCACGAGGGCCTCGCCGACCTTCGTGCGGAAGGAGCCGAACAGGGCGGTGGCGGCGAGCACAGCCGTCGCGATGGCGATGCCCTTGGTGATGGCCTTGGTCGTGTTGCCGACGGCGTCGAGCTTGGTGAGCACGATCGCGCCCTCTTCGCCGACCTCCCCGGACATCTCAGCGACGCCCTGGGCGTTGTCGGAGATCGGGCCGAAGGTGTCCATGGCGACGATGACCCCGACCGTGGTGAGCAGCCCCGTTCCGGCCAGGGCGACAGCGAACAGCGCGAGCAGCGGGACGCCGGCACCGAGCAGGAACGCGGCGTACACCGCACCACCGATGAGGATGGCGGAGTAGACAGCCGACTCGAGGCCGACGGAGATGCCAGCGAGGACGACCGTGGCCGCGCCCGTGAGCGAGCTCTTGCCGATCTCACGGACCGGCTTGCGGTCGGTCTCGGTGAAGTACCCCGTCAGGACCTGGATCGCGCTGGCGAGCACGATGCCGATGATGACTGCACCGAGTGCGAACAGCCGCGGATCCCCGTCGAGGCCCTTGATGCTGCCGGCTACCCCCTCGATCTGCGCGTAGCTGTCGGGGAGGTAGGAGTAGGTCGCGACGGCGACGAGCGCCGCCGACACGAGCGCGCTGATGAAGAAGCCGCGGTTGATGGCGGTCAGGCCGTTCTTGTCGCTGTCACGCGACGCCGTGGCGTAGATGCCGACGAGGGCCGTGAGCACGCCGATGGCCGGGATGATGAGCGGGAGCACGAGCCCGAGTGAGCCGAAGGCCGCCTGGCCGAGGATGAGCGCGGCGACGAGCGTGACGGCGTAGGACTCGAAGAGGTCTGCCGCCATACCGGCGCAGTCGCCGACGTTGTCACCCACGTTGTCCGCGATGGTGGCGGCGTTGCGGGGGTCATCCTCAGGGATCCCCTGCTCCACCTTGCCGACCAGGTCGGCACCGACGTCAGCCGCCTTGGTGAAGATGCCGCCGCCGACGCGCATGAACATCGCGAGCAGAGCAGCGCCGAAGCCGAAGCCCTCGAGCACCTCGGGCGCGTTCTTGCCGTAGACGAGGAGCACCGTCGTCGCACCGAGCAGGCCGAGGCCGACGGTGAGCATGCCGACCGTGCCGCCCGAGCGGAAGGCGATCCGCAGAGCCGGCTTCTCCCCGACGGTGTTGGCGGCGTGCGCGACACGGACGTTCGCCCGCGTCGCGAGGGTCATGCCGATGAAACCGACAGCGGCCGAGAACAGCGCACCGACGGCGAAGAACAGCGAGCGGCCCACTCGGACCTCGGAGCTCCCGGGCAGGATGAACAGCAGCCCGAACACCAGCACCGCGAACACGGCCAGGGTCTTGAACTGCCGGTTCAGGTAGGCGGCTGCGCCCTCCTGCACGGCCTTGCTGATGTCCCGCATCTTCTGCGGGCCCTGCTCGGCGACCAGGACCTGCTTCGCGAACAGTCCCGCGAAGCCGAGCGCCACGATCGAGACGGCCAGGATGATGTACAGAAGCTTCTTGTCATCGGGCAAGTACGTTGGCAGGTCGTTTGATGCGACTCTGCCGGCAGCGAGGTGGAGCGCTGACATGTGTCCTCCAGGTCAGCGCGGGCAACATTGCCCGCGAAGGGGTCGCACGCTTCGTAGGGGCAGAAGGCGGTGCGGCTCCGACCCGGGAAACGGGACGGGCGCGGCCAGAATACGCATGTCGGCGTGATCCGACTCACACCGCCCCGCCAAGATCAGGAGACGCGCACCGGCAGGGGCCACCGGAGGGTCACCGTCGTGCCCGCCTCAGTGGACGTGATGTCGAGCTCGTCGACGAGCCCCGCAAGGACGGCCAGGGCCACCCGCGGGTCGACCGCGTCCTCAGCGAACAGGTCCTCGACGTCGTCCGACAACGGGCCGCTCTCGGGCCCGGCATCGGTCACCTCTACCGTCAGGCCAGCAGGATCATCACGAACGGTGATCTTGATGGGCGTCTCCGGGGCGTGCTCGGCGTTGACCGCGACAGCCCGGGAGCAGGCCTCCCCGACCGCGAGTCGAAGCTCGTCGACGAGGTCATCGGCAAGTCCCGCCCGGCGCGCGGCAGCCACACCGACCAGACGAGCGGTACGGACGTGAGCAGGGAGAGCAGAGAGCAGCAGCTCGACGGTGGCCACGCCCGCGCTTAGGCCGTTTCCGTCGCGGCGACGGCCTCGGCCACCGTCGCGTGGATCGGGAACACCTTGGTGAGACCGGTGATGCGGAAGATCTTGAGGATCCGCTCCTGGGTGCAGACCAGGCGCAGCGATCCCTCGTGCGCACGGACGCGCTTCAGACCACCGACGAGGACCCCGAGCCCCGTCGAGTCGAGGAACTCGACGGCCTCCATGTCGACCACGAGGTGGTAGTGCCCCGCGCTGACCAGGTCGATGAGCTTCTCGCGCAGCTTCGGTGCCGTATAGACATCGATCTCGCCGCCGACCACCACAATCGTGCGGTCACCCTCTTGGCGATCTTCCAGCGACAGGTCCACTGCGGTTTCCTCCACGACTGACAGGGCGGCCGGTGCCGCCACTCGGGGTTGGGTACCCCTGGCACGGTGATCTAACCGTGCCGCCACCCTATGCCCACATGGTCGAGGATGGTCCTGCGATGTCCTCCTCCTTGTTGCAGCGCCTGCTGCTGGATCCGTCCCGCGCTGACCGCGTCACGCACGTCGAGCACGTCCCCGCACGCGTCGGTCGGGCCGCCGAGTGGCCGCTGTGGGTCCCTCAGCTGCTGCTCGACCGGTTAGCGCTGCAGGGCGTCACGGCACCGTGGGAGCACCAGGCGCAGGCCGCCGACCTCGCGCGCGGTGGTTCCTCGGTGGTGATCAGCACCGGTACGGCCTCCGGCAAGTCCCTCGCGTACCTCCTGCCCTCGCTGGCTGCGCTGCTGGAGGACGAGCGGGCCACCACGCTGTACCTGTCCCCCACCAAGGCGCTGGCCACGGACCAGCTCCGGGCGGTGCGCGCCCTCAACCTCATGGCGGTGCGGGCGGCCACCTACGACGGGGACACCGCCCACGAGGAACGGGACTGGGTCCGCCGCTTCGGGACCTTCGTGCTGACCAACCCGGACATGCTGCACCGGTCCGTCCTCCCGCGGCACGCGGACTTCTCGCGGTTCCTGCGCGGTCTGCGCTTCGTGATCGTCGACGAGTGCCACACCTACCGCGGGGTGTTCGGGTCCCACGTTGCGCAGGTGCTGCGCCGACTGCGCCGGGTCTGCGCGAGGTACGGCGCGGAGCCGGTCTTCCTGCTCGCCTCGGCGACGGTCAGCGACCCAGCGGCCTCAGCGTCCCTCCTGACGGGCCTGGACGTCGTCGCCGTCACCGACGACGCGTCCCCTCGAGGCACCACGGAGTTCGCGCTCTGGGAGCCGCCGCTCATGCCGGACTACGGCGGCGAGAACGGCGCCCCCGTACGGCGTTCCGCGACGGCCGAGACCGGTGACCTGCTCGCCGACCTGGTCGTGGAGGGAGCACGCACGATCGCCTTCGTGCGCTCCAGGCGGGGTGCTGAGGCGGTCGCGATCAACGCACGACGGGCGCTGCAGGAAGCCGCGCCCTCACTGGCCCCGCGGATCGCTGCCTACCGCTCGGGTTATCTGCCCGAGGAGAGGCGCGAGCTCGAGAAGCGCCTGCAGTCCGGCGATCTGCTCGGGGTCGCTGCCACGAACGCCCTCGAGCTCGGTGTCGATGTCGCGGGCCTCGACGCCGTTGTCCTCAGCGGATGGCCGGGCACGGTCGCCTCGGTGTGGCAGCAGGCCGGACGTGCCGGACGGGCCGGCCAGGGCGCCCTTGCGGTCTTCATCGCCCGGGACGACCCGCTCGACACCTACCTGGTCCACCATCCCGCCGCGATGTTCGGTCGCGCAGTGGAGGCGACGGTGCTCGACCCAGCGAACCCCTACGTCCTGGGACCTCACCTGTGCTGCGCCGCCGCCGAGCTGCCTCTCACCGAGGCGGACCTGCCGATGTTCCCCGGCGCTCTCGACGTCCTGCCCGACCTGGTGCGGCGAGGGCTGCTCAAGCACCGCCCGCGGGGCTGGTTCTGGACCTCCCGTGAGCGTCCCGACGCCGACCTTCGCGGGGCCGGCGGCCCACCCGTGCGGCTGGTCGAGTCGGCCACGGGACGGCTGCTCGGCACGGTCGACAACAGCTCAGCCCACGCCCAAGCGCACACCGGGGCCGTCTACCTCCACCAGGGCGAGTCCTACGTCGTCGAGCAGCTCGACCTCGAGG
>JAODNB010000296.1 GCA_025464795.1 Frankiales bacterium | reverse complement strand
GCTAGGGCGCGCTGGCCGGAGCGTCGGCCGCCGGCGCGGGGTCTGACGACGCGGGGTCTGACGGTGTGGGGTCTGGCGGTGTGGGGTCGGGAAGCAGCACTGGGTCAGGTGCCTGCACGTCGGGACTCGGGACCTCTGGACTCGGGACCTCCTGGCGCGGGGGGACCTCGGGGCTCGGGACGTCGGGGACGAAGATGAAGGGCACGTCCGGCACCTGGCCGCTGCTCGGAGGAGGGCTGTCAGGAGTCGGCAGGGAAGTCGGTACCGCGACCGGCGCCGGAGACCCAGGGACCTCGGGCACGGCAGTGGCGCTGCCTGTGGTTTCAGGTGTCGTGCCGGGTGTCGTGGGCGAGGGGACGAACACCGGTGTCGGGAACGGGCCAACCTGGCCGGGAGAGCCCACCGGTACCGGCGGCGGAAGGGTCGGGCCGGGCACCACCGGCGGGAGGACCAGGCCGGTGCCGGGCGAAGGAGCCCCCGGGTAGGTGGTGAGCATCGACGGCCGGGCCGCACCCACGAGCGGGCGCAGTCCGTCGAGGCTGTCGATCCGGACGACGGCCCCCGTGTGCGGGTCGTCGAGCACCAGGCCGGCTCCGAGGTACAGGCCGACGTGACCCGGCTGTCCGGCGACGAACTCGCCGGGGCTGGAGAACACCAGGTCTCCGGGCAGCAGGTCCTCCAGCGGCACGTGCGGCAGCTGCTGCCACTGCTGCTCGGCTGTCCGCGGGATGCGGATGCCTGCGGACAGGTACGCGGCCTGCGTCAGCCCGCTGCAGTCGTAGAGCGGCCCGGTGCCACCCCACAGGTAGGGGTCACCCAGGTGCGCGTAGCCGAACGCCAGAGCAGCCTGGGCAACCCCTGGTTGATTCGGACCGAGGGAGGCCGCGAGGTAGCCGCTCGAGGCGGCGAGCACGGCCCGGATGTAGCTGTCGCTGTGGTTGTAGCGGGCCAGGGCCGTGATGAGGTCGCGCGGGTCCGCGAGGTCCCCGCCGCCGGCACAGAGGTACAGGCCGGCGGTGGCGCTCGCGTCGACGATGTTCTGCGGATCGGCGACGCCGTCTCCACTGGTGTCGGTGCCGTACGTCGACCAGGTGCTGGGCAGGAACTGCAGCGGACCCACCGCACGGTCGTACACCGCGTCCCCGTCGATCTTCCCGCCGTCGGTGTCCCGAACGACGGCGGTCGCTGCGATCCGGCCGTCGAGGGTCGGGCCGTACAGCGGGGGAGAGGCGGTGCCGTTCCAGCCCGGACGCGCGGAACCTCCGGCCAGCCCCTGATGGGACTCGATCTGCCCGATGCCGGCGAGCACCGACCATGACAGGTGACAGCCCGGGTCGGCCGCCGCTGCGTACGTCTCGGCGTTGCGGTAGGCGGCGTAGACCGCCCCCGGGAGGGCCGTGAGCCCTTGGCTCGTCGCTCCGGTCGAGAAGGAGCGCGCGGTGATGGCCACCGGTGCGGGCGTGTACTCCTGGGCCGCGAGGACCAGGCCCGGGATGAGCTGTGTCGAGCCCGCCCTGAGGGCGACCGGCTTGCCTGAGGTCAGGGCAGCGGTGTCGCCGACGAAGCTGATGACTGCGGTGAGCGGCGCCGTGAAGATCATGCTGCCCGCGACCGCGATGACGGCGCCACGGGCGACCGCTCGGGGCACGGCGCGCTGAGCTCGGCTCGCGCCTGCTCCAGGGACGTACCGCGGCGCAGGTGCAGGGAGGGGGTTGGCCGCTGCGTACAGGTAGGTCACCGGGCTGGTGCCCGGCCGGGTTGCCGGGCTTGCG
The DNA here is from genome assembly GCA_025464795.1 of Frankiales bacterium. Classification (GTDB taxonomy): domain Bacteria; phylum Actinomycetota; class Actinomycetes; order Mycobacteriales; family SCTD01; genus RYN-111. Next base: position 5,135 of record JAODNB010000296.1, on the reverse strand, counting down.
TAGAGCAGGGTGGGGACACGCCGAGGAGGCGGGGGGACGACTCCGGGCAGGCGTGGTGCGCTCGGGTCGTGCGGGGCGCCGAGCGCGTGGACCGGGCGCAGCGAGGGGTTCGGGGCGGGGGGCAGCGTCAGTGCGGAGGCGCGCTGTGCGGGTATTACCGGCGGCGTGCTGCAGGCGGGTGGCGTCTCTCGTCGTGGGACCGGTACCTGCACCGGCGGGCGGCTGGTCGCGCGCCGCGCGGCCCAGCCGGCGAGCGAGGCGCCGACGACCACGGCAGCTACCGTCGCAGGAGCAGGACGAGGCGAGGAGCGTCGACCGCTCGCAGCCATCCGCTGTCCCCCCTTGCCCCTGACCGCAGGCTAGCGACATCTCCCAGCCCGCGGGCAGGTTCTGTAAGTTCCCCGGCATGAGCTACGCCGGGTTCCAGAACGACGTCTACCTCAAGGGCCTGTTCGGCGAGCTGCCGACGCAGCCCTTCGACTGGCGTGCGGTGCAGGCCGCGGCCGAGCAGGTCATGACCCCTGGCGCTGTCGGGTACGTCAGCGGTGGGGCGGGAGCTGAGGACACGATGCGGGCGAACCGGGAGGCGTTCGACCGCTGGCGCCTCGTTCCGCGCTACCTCAGGGGCATCCCCGCGGAGCGCGACCTCTCCACGACGATCCTCAGCACGACGTCACCCGCGCCGGTGCTGCTCGGTCCCGTCGGTGTGCTGTCGATCGTGCACCCGGAGGCCGAGCGGGCCGTGGCCCGGGCCGCCGCGACTCTCAGGCTGCCGATGGTGCTGTCGACGGCCGCCTCCACCTGCATGGAGGACATCCAGGTCGAGCTGGACGGCAGCCCTGGTTGGTACCAGCTCTACTGGCCCAAGGACCAGGACGTCGCCGCATCGCTGGTCTCCCGCGCTGAGGCAGCCGGGTACGAGGCCCTCGTCGTCACCGTCGACACCTGGCAGCTGGGGTGGCGACCGCGCGACCTGGACGTCGCGTACCTGCCGTTCCTCCAGGGCGAGGGGATCGCCAACTACACGACCGATCCCGCGTTCCGGGCTGGTCTGGCGAACACGCCGGAGGAGGACCCGAACGCGGCCGTGCTGCACTTCCTCGGGATGTTCAACAACCCGACGCTGAGCTGGAAGGACCTCGCCTGGCTGCGGTCCCACACGAAGCTCCCGATCGTCCTCAAGGGGTTGCAGCACCCCGACGACGTACGCCAAGCGGTCGACGCAGGTGTGCAGGGGGTCGTCTGCAGCAACCACGGCGGACGTCAGGTGGACGGCGCCATCGGGTCGCTGGACGCCCTGCCGGCGCTGGTCGAGGCGGCCGGTGGCCTGCCGGTGCTGTTCGACTCCGGCATCCGGACAGGCGCCGATGCGGTGAAGGCGCTGGCGCTGGGAGCCGCCGCCGTGCTGCTGGCGCGGCCGTGGGTGTACGGCTTGGGCCTCGCGGGGCAGGCAGGGGTCGAGCACGTCCTCCGCGCCTTCCTCGCCGACCTCGACCTGCAGCTCGGGCTGTCCGGCCACGCCTCCGTCAGCGAGCTGTCCCCGGACTCCCTGGCGCGCACGTGAGTGCGGCTACGGCCCTGTCGTGAGGTCTGCCTCTCTAGGAGGGGCCGATGGGGTCGATGGTGCCGCCGCGGCCGCCGTCGTCGGTGAGGGGACCCGGGATGCCGCGGAACTTGTAGGGCATCACGTCCCTGCCGGCCTGCAGGAGCCAGGCCTGGCCGGTCTCCGCGGAGTCGAAGATCTCGATGACGGAAGCGCCCGCCTTCTCGACGGGGATGATCGGAACGCCTGAGCCGTCGAGGAACTCGCGCAGCTCAACGATGATCTTCGTCTCTGCGAAGCCGGGGCAGAAGGCGTTGACCTTGATGTTGAACGGCTGCAGTGCCGGGCCGAGGGCACGTACGAGGCCGACGACGGCGTGCTTGTTGGCCCCGTAGACCGGATCGAACGCCGTCCCGACCAGACCCGCCATGGAGGCGGTGCAGACGATCGAGCCGCCTCCGCGCTGCTGAAGCACGGGCAGGGCGGCCTGCACGCCGTAGACGACGCCGTCGAGGTTGATCCCGTTGGCGCGCTTGTACTTGACGACGTCGAAGTCGGGCCCGAAGGTGAACCCGCTGGAGATGCCGGCGTTCAAGAAGAACAGGTCGATGCCGCCGAGCAGCTCGGCTGCCGCTGCCGTCGTCGACATCACCTGGTCGTAGTCGCTGACGTCGCAGTGCAGGAAGTGCCCGCCGAGCTCGTCGGCGAGGGCCTGGCCATCGGTGTCGTTGACGTCGAGCAGGACCACCCGGTCGCCGCGCCGGGTCAGCAGCTTCGCGACCTCGGCACCGAAACCGCTCGCCCCGCCCGTGACGAGGGCGGCCTTGCTCACGCGACGCCCGACGCCATGCCGCTGCTCTCGGCCGAGACGGGTGCACGCGTGCCGTCGACCTCGCCATCGAGCAGCAACGAGGCGATGCGCTCCCGGTGCTGGCTGGCATCGCCGAACGCGTACTCCAACCGCTTCGCGCGCTTGAGGTAGAAGTGGCTGTCGTGCTCCCACGTGTACCCGATGCCCCCGTGGTACTGGATCATCGCGCTGGTCGACTCGTTCGCCATGTCGCCGGCCTTGACCTTGGCGATGCTGGCGGCCAGCTCCTTGTCGGGCGCGTCGATGTCCTGGGCGTGCGCAGCGTAGAGCGCGGCGTGCTCGGCCATCGTGATGCCGAGGTGGATGTCGGCGAGGTCGTGCTTGATGGCCTGGAACGACCCGACCGGCTTGCCGAACTGCACGCGGGTCTTGTCGTACTCAACGGTGTCCGTGAGTGCCTTGCGCGCGATGCCGACCAGGTCGTTGGCGACGAGAACCGCTGCCCGGTCGAGGATCTCGGCCAGGACAGCATCCGAGCTGTTGGTGAGCTTCTCGCCAGGAGCGCCGTCGAGGACGACCGTGCTGAGGCGCACGGTGCGGTCGAGCGCTGGGGAGCTGGTGATGGTCGCGTGGGTCGGGTCGACGAGGTAGAGCCCGTCCTGGGCGGCGACGACGAGGGTGTCCGCTACCGCGGCGTACTCGACGAGGCCGAGGTTGCCGGACAGCTTGCCGTCGGTCGCGGTGGCCACGGCGCCACGGGCAGATCCGTTGGGCAGCAAGGCAACTGCACCCTTGACCTCGCCTGCGGCGATGCCGGGGAGCAGCTTGGCCTTCTGCTCGTCTGAGCCGGCGAGACGGATGGCCTCGCCGAGCAGGATCGTGCTGAGCCACGGGCCCGGGACGGTCGCCGCCCCGAAGGCGCGAGCGAGGACCGCGGCGTCGAGCAGCCCGAGGCCGATACCGTCGTGCTCCTCGGGGACTAGGACGGCAAGCCATCCCTGCTCACCGATGGCCTTCCACAGAGCCGCGGGAACGCCGTCGGTGTCGGGGTTGTCGTACACCTCGCGCACCTGCGCGGGGCCGAACCTGTCACGCAGGTAGGAGCGGACCGCGTCCTGCAGGGCGCGCTGCTCGTCGTTGAGCTGGAACCTCATGTCGGTCTCCTCGGTCTATCGGGGGAGGCCGAGCACGCGCTCGGCGACGATGGAGCGCTGGACCTGGGCGGAGCCGCCCCAGATCGTGCAGGAACGGGACCACAGGGCCATGGTCGTGAGCTCTTCCAGGGTCAGGCCCTGGTACTCGGGGACCTGGAAGGCCGAGCCGAGGATCGCCTCGTAGGTGTCGCTGACTTTGCGGAACGTCTCGCTCCACATCATCTTCGTCATCGACGCCTCGTAGCCGAGGTCCTTGCCCTGGCTGGTGGCGGTGAGGACGTGCCACGAGTGGTACTTCAGGCACTCCAGATCCACCAGGGAGTTGGCCAGCTGCTGACGCAAGACCGGGTCCTGGCTGGCCTTCTTGCCGTCGCGCTCGACCTGCTTCGCGATCTGGGCGACGGCGTCCCACTGGCGACGGAACTCGGTGTACTGCCCGATGGCGCTGCTGCCTCGCTCGAAGCTGAGCAGGAGCATCGCCGTCATCCAGCCGTTGCCCTCACCGCCGAGGACCTCGTCCTGCGGGCAGAGCGCGTCGGTGAAGAAGACCTCGCCGAACTCGCTCTCGCCCGTGATCTGCTTGAGGGGGCGGGCCTCGACACCTGGCTGGTGCATGTCGATGAGCAGCATGCTGATGCCGTCGTGGCGCTTGGCGCCCTCGCTCGTGCGGGCGAGCGTGAAGATCTTGTCGCCGTGCATGGCGTTCGTGGTCCAGATCTTCTGGCCGTTGATGAGGTAGTCGGTGCCCTGCGGGACTGCCTTCATCTGCAGGGCAGCGAGGTCGGAACCCGCGCCCGGCTCGGAGAAGCCCTGGCACCAGATGACATCGGTGTGCAGCAGCGGCTTGATGATGGCTGCCTTCTGCTCGTCGGTGCCGATGGCCATGACCGTCGGTCCGAGGAACGCGAGGCCGAGCGGGTTCACGGTCCGCGGCGCGTTCGCCTTGGCCATCTCCTCGTCGTAGATCGCCTTCATCGTCGGACTGCCGCCTCGACCTCCGAACTCCGTCGGCCACTGGATGCCGCAGTAGCCCGCCTCGGCCTTCTTCTTCTCCCAGTCACGGCGGATCTGGAACTGCTCGTCGTCCGACTTGGGGCGCCACCAGTCCTCCGTGCGCATGTCCTGCGGCAGGTTGGTGTCGAGCCAGGCCCGGAACTCGGAGCGGAACTCCTCGTCCTCTTTGCTGAACTGCAGGTCCACGTCGCTGTGCCCTCCGTCACGGGGAAACCGAATCGCGTTCTAGCCTGCCACACCCTGGTTGGATGGGCACATGGACCTCGACGCGACCCTGGCTCTTGCGACGGAGCTGGCCCGCGAGGCCGGTGCTCTGGCGCTGTCGATGCGCGTCGGGGTGGAGGAGCTGGCTTCGAAGTCCTCGCCGACCGACACGGTGACCGCGGCGGACAAGGCCGTCGAGGCGCTGCTCCACTCTGCCCTCGCCAGCGCCCGACCGGAGGACGGCCTGCTGGGGGAGGAGGGGGCGTCGGCCGCAGGGACGTCCGGCTACCGCTGGGTCATCGACCCGATCGACGGGACCGTCAACTACCTGTACGGCATCCCGCAGTGGGCCGTGTCCGTCGGCTTCGAGGACGCTTCCGGGACCGTGGTCGGGGTCGTCTACGACCCC
>JAODNB010000265.1 GCA_025464795.1 Frankiales bacterium | reverse complement strand
ACCGACACGACGAGGCGCAGGTTGGCCTCGAGCATGTGCTGCTTGGCGCGCTCGCCCTCACGGACGATGTACTGGAGGTCGGCGCGCATCTGCGGGCTGACCTTGCCGCCCTGGCCGAGGCGCTCCGCGGCGAACAGGCCGGCCTCCATCGCACGGGCGAGCTCGACCTCCTGCTCCGCGGTGAGCAGCGGCACGCGGCCGATCTGGTTGAGGTAGAGGCGCAGGACGTCGACGCTCAGGGTCGCCCCGGCCTCGATCTCCTCCTGCTCCTCCTTCTCCGCCTCCGCCGCGAGCTCCTCGGGAGTCGGCTCATCGGCGACGACCTCGGTGACGTCGATGCCCGCGGCGCCGTCGACCACAGGGACTGCGACGTCCTCGGTCGCAGCGTCGGCGGCCTTGCCCTTGGCCGCGGCCTTCTTCGCCGGCGCCTTCTTGGCGGGGGCCTTCGTCGCAGCAGGGGTCACAGCAACCTCCTCAGGTACCGCAGCAACGGCCTTCTTGGCCTTCGCGCGCGTGGCCTGAGGCTGCTCGGGTGCGGCAGCGCTCATGCTCGGGGTATCTCCTAGTGCTTGCCCGTGAGGGCGGTCTGGTGCTGGGGCTCACAGTGGTTGTCACAGTGATTGTCGCACTCTCCGGCGCCGGCCGTGGGACACGTCACCCCGAGGGGTCAATCAGAGCTCGCGGGGTAGGCCGTATCCGCCCGATCCACTACCCCAGGAGGTCTGCCATGAGCACCACGAAGCCAGCCGGCGAAGGCATCAGTGACGAGGAGATGGTCAAGGAGGTCGCTGAGCAGACGTCCAACGACCTGGCTGTCGAGTCCGTCTTCGAGAACGAGTCCGACGGTGCCAAGGACGACGGCGAAGCCGCCGACGGCTAGACGCCCAAGCGCTTGGCGATGACCTCGTTCATGATCTCGTCCGTGCCTCCGCCGATGCGCAGGATGCGGCTGTCGCGGTAGTGCCGCTCGACCTCGGACTCCCTCATGTACCCGAGTCCACCGAACAGCTGCACGGCCTCGTCCACGACGAAGTCGCACACCCCGCAGGCGGTGTTCTTCGCCATGGACACCTCGGTCACGGCGTCGCCGGTGTCCAGCCAGGCGTCGTACGCGGCCCGCGTGGTCGTCTTGGCCACCCACACCTGGCGCGCCATCTCCGCGATCTTGTGCCGCACGACCTGCCTGCTCGCCAGCGGTCGGCCGAAGGTCTCCCGGTCCTTGACCCACTGCATCGTGAGGTTCAGGGACCGTTCCGCGAGCGCCCACGCCTGGGTGGCCAGCGCCAGCCGCTCGCTCTGGAACTGCCGCATGATCAGCAGGAACCCGCCGTTCTCCTCCCCGACGAGCTGGGTCACCGGGACGCGTACGTCCGAGAAGGACAGCTCTGCGGTGTCGCTGGCCCGCCAGCCCATCTTGTCCAGCGGGCTCGAGACGGCGAAGCCGGGGAGCCCCTTGTCGATCACCAGCAGGCTGATGCCTCCGTAGCCAGGGTCGCCCGTGCGGACCGCCGTCGTGACGAAGTCTGCGCGGATGCCGCTGGTGATGTAGGTCTTGGCGCCGTTCACCACGTAGTCGTCGCCGTCCCGCCGTGCGGTGGTGCGAATGCCGGCCACGTCCGAGCCGCCCGCAGGCTCGGTGATCCCGAGCGCCCCGATCAGGTCACCGGCGAGCGTGGGCCGGACGTACCTGTCCTGCAGGTCCTTGGTGCCTGCGAAGGCGATGTGCGGCACCGCGATGCCATGGGTGAACAGGCTCGCGACCACTCCCCCGGACCCGCCGCCGAGCAGGATCTCCTCCGTGACGATGGCTGCGTCGACGCTGTCCCCACCTGAGCCGCCGAGCTCCTCGGGGAAGCCGACCCCGAGGAGCCCGGCGTTCGCGAAGGTCTTGTGGAGGCTGCGTGGGAGCTCGCCGGCGCGTTCCCACTCATCGACGTTCGGCGCGATCTCCTTGGCTGTCAGGTCCCGCGCGAGCTGCCTCAGCGCCAGCCGTTCCGGGGTGGTCCACCTGCTCATGCTCTGGCCTCCGTGGGTCATGTGAACGCAGGCTAACCTCATGCCGTGACTGCTGCCGCCCCCCGTCGCGAGCTGCTGCTGCAGGCGGCCGCCGACCTGTTCGCGGCGCGGGGCTTCCATGCTGTCGGCATCGACGACATCGGGAAGGCGGCGGGCATCACGGGCCCGGGCGTCTACCGCCACTTCCCCTCGAAGCAGGCGCTCCTCGAGTCCCTCGTCGAGGGGACGATGGACCGGATGCTCGGGCTGGCGAAGGGCACGTCGGACCTGTCCACGCTCGTGGACCTTCAGGTGTCCCTGGTCGTCGAGGAGCGCAGCCTCATCAGCGTGTGGGTGCGCGAGCAGCGTGCCCTCGGCGACGAGGTGCGTCGCTCCTTGCGCCGCCGCATGAAGGCCTACGAGGCGCTCTGGCGGGAGGCGCTGATGCCGCTGAGGCCGGACCTGGACGCCGCCCACCTGGCGCTGACGGTGTCGGCCGCGCTCGCCATGCTCAACACCTCCTCGCTCATCGACAACCCGCTGCCGTCAGCCGATCGCAAGGACCGCCTCCGTGAGATCACGCTGGCGTCCCTCGGCAGGGCGTCAGAGGGCCGTCGGCGAACCGCCTGACGAGTCGCGCTGGCCCTGGTTGAAGTGACTGAGGTCCACGATGATGAACAAGCCGTTCCCGCGGAACGTCTCCTCACCGCTGGGTGAGGTCGCGGAGCACGAGATGAACAGCTTGCGACCCTCGCGCCGTTCGACCCGGGCGACCAAGTCATAGGTCACTCCCACGAGGACCGGCTTGAGGTACTCGACCTCGAGCTGCCGGGTCACGGCCGGTTCGCGCACCACGAACAGCAGGAAGCCGCAGACGTCATCCACCAGCGCGGCCACTGCACCGCCGTGCGCGATGCCCGGCGCACCCGCGTGCTTGTCGGAGAAGGCGTACGCGCAGTGGATCTCCTCGCCCACCTTGCGAGAGATGGCCTTGAGCCCGTACTCGGACTCCGGACCGCACCCGAAGCAGCTCGGGTAGTGCGGCGGCAGGGCACCGGGCTCGCGCGGAGCCGTACCCGAGCGAAGGCTGTTCTCGTACTCCTCGAGGCTCACCTCAGACCCCCAGCGAACGGCCGACGATCTCTTTCATGATCTCGGTGGTCCCGCCGTAGATCGTCGAGATCCGCGAGTCGACGAAGGCGCGCGCAACCGGGTACTCGAGCATGTAGCCGTACCCGCCGTGCAGCTGCACGCACTGGTCGACGACGCGCTTCTGCAGCTCGGTGGTCCACCACTTCGACATGGCTGCGTCCTTCACGTCGAACCGCCCGGCGTTGTGCTCGGCGACGGCGCGGTCGACCCACTGCTCGGCGATGCAGATCTCCGTCTCCATCTCGGCGAGGACGAAGCGGGAGTGCTGGAAGGACCCGATCGGCTTGCCGAACGCCTTGCGCTCCTTGCAGTACTCCACGGTCGCGTCGAGGACCTTGCGCGCCGCCGCCACCGCAACGACGGCGATCGACAGCCGCTCCTGCGGCAGGCAGTCCATGAGGTGCAGGAAGCCGAGCCCCTCGCTGCCGAGCAGGTTGTTGCCGGGGACGCGGACGTTGTCGAAGAACAGCTCGGCCGTGTCCTGCCCCTTCATGCCGACCTTCTCGAGGTTGCGCCCACGCTCGAACCCGGGCATGCCCCGCTCCACCACCAGCAGGCTGAAGCCCTTGGCGCCCGCAGCAGGGTCGGTCTGAGCCACCACGATCACGAGGTCGGCGTTGATCCCGTTGGTGATGAAGGTCTTGGAGCCGTTGAGGACCCAGTCCTCGCCGTCGCGCTTCGCCGCGGCCTTGATCCCTTGCAGGTCGGATCCCGTGCCTGGTTCGGTCATGGCGATGGCGGTGATCAGCTCGCCGCTGCAGAAGCCCGGCAACCAGCGCTGCTTCTGCTCCTCGGTGGCGAGCTTGAGCAGGTACGGGGCGGTGACGTCGTTGTGCAGGGTGAACCCGACGGCGGAGCCGCCGACCTTCACGACCTCCTCGCCGACGATGCAGTTGTAGCGGAAGTCCTTCACGCCACCGCCGCCGTACTGCTCCGGCACGTCCGTCCCGAGCAGCCCCTGCCTGCCCGCCTCGAGCCACAGCTCCCGGGGGACGATCCCCGCCGTCTCCCACTCGGCGTGGTGCGGGGCGATGTGCTTGTCGCAGAAGGCGCGAACGCTCCTCCGGAACGCGTCGTGCTCGGGCTCGTAGAGGGATCGCTGCATGAGGGCATGCTAACGGCGGTTCACACCCGGCTCATGACCAGCCCGTCGATGTAGTTCGCTGCACCCTTGGTCAGTGGCTTGATGACCACGGTGCCCACTTGGACGCTCGGGAAGCTGATGATCGGGAACACCGTCTGGTACGCCGTGGCCGGCTGCCTGAGGTCCACGTTCTTGATCAGCCTGCCGTTGAAGTAGATGCCCACCACTCCGCACTTCGCGCACTTCACCGCGACGAGGGCGAGGCGCAACGTGGAGACTCCGGTGCGGGTCAGGGTGGCGCCGGCGGTCGAGGTCCTGGTATCCGTACCGAGGAAGTGCTTGTAGTAGGCCTCTCGCACCCAGCCCGCGCTGGGTGCGAGCCCTCGGTCGTCGAGACCGGTCGCGGTGCAGCGCTCGGCAGACCAGGCGGACTCGTTGCCGGCCTTGTCACGAGCGCGAGCGCTGAAGCAGTAGGTGTATCCCTGCACCGCCGGCAGCGACTCCCTGAGGGTGGCAGCGGCCTGCCACCCAGCCGGGTAGGTGAAGGCGCCGAAGCCGCCGCTGAACGCCGCCCTGCGGTAGCGGAAGTCGAGGTTCCGCACCCCGTTGGCGTCAGCCACCCCGGCCGTCGTGCCGATCACCGGCGCGAGCGTGTAGGTCGGCAGCACGGCGGTGCTGATCGTCGGCAGGACGCCGTCGGCCAGGAACGAGACGGTCACCGGGTCGCTCACGTTTCCTGCCACGTCCGTCGCCGTGACGGTGAAGGTGTGGGTCGTGCCGTCCGCGAACGCGGGCGACGCCGTCGGGCTGGTGCAGGCGGAAGCAACAGCACCGTCCACCGAGCAGGTGTAGGTGAGGGTCGGGTGGGCGTGCCCGGGGTCAGCGCCCGTGAAGGTGAAGGCATCGCCCACCGCCTTCCCGAGCCCGGAGGCGTGCACCGAGGTGACGGCGACCGTGGGAGCCACCGTGTCAGGCGCCGGCTCCACCGGCGCCGACGGAGCCGAGACCGGCCCCGTCCCGATGGCGTTCGTGGCCTGGACCGTGAAGGTGTAGGTCTTGGCGTCGTCCAGGCCGGTGATCAGCCGGGTCGTCCCGCTTCCTGGCGACGCGACCGTCGTGGTGGTGCTCCCGTCGTTGACGTAGATCGTGTAGCCCGTGACCGGACTGCCGTTCGGCACAGCGGGGTCCCAGGACAGGTCGACCGAGCTCTCGTTCGGCTCTGCCGTCACCCCAGTGGGTGCCGCCGGCGCTGTCAGCACCGCGTTCCACCCCATGTCTCTCATCATGGCCACCACGATCGGACCCGGGGAGTGCACGACCTCCTGGTTGTCCACGTAGGGCGTCATGAGCGAGTTCGGGTCGCCCTGCGGGAAGGCCTGCTCGTCGAGGTGGGCGATGCTGCTGCCGTCCTCCCACGGGTCAGGGGCGTAGAGCTGCACCCGGTTGCCGCCGTTCGCGGCCTTCGCGTTGGCCCCGTCCCAGAAGACGTTATTGCTGGTCATGGCGGCCCCGAGGGTCGTCGACCCGTTCGGGAGGGTGATCATGCGCTGGCCGCCGGTCGGGCCAGGGCCGGTGACGTTGAAGTAGTCGAAGACGAAGCGCGGCGACTCGTAGTGCCCGGCTCCCGAGTCGTACTCGGCCGAGCCCGTGAAGCCGAGCCCGTGTCCCAGCTCGTGGAGCACGATGCTCTCGAAGTCGACGTCGTTGGCCGGGACGTTGCCGTCGGTGCCGTAGTAGATGCCCGGCTCGGTGCTGCTGAAGGAGGCCTCGATGTCGACGCCGGACTCACCGCTGCGCGCAGGCAGCTGGTCGCTGCGCTTCAACGCGTTCGCAAGTGCGACGGGGTACCACGAGGTCCCGTCCCCGGCCCCGGAGACCGGGATGATCGCGTGCGGGCCCGCATAGCCGAGCACGCCAGGACCGAGGTCGGTGAAGTCGGCCGCCACGTTGATCGGCACGTTCGACGTGATGATGCCGGCCCAGATGTTCACCGCCGCCTGGAACGACGCCTGGGCCTGCGCCGTGAAGCCGGTGTAGGTGACGTTCCAGGTCGACCGGGGAGTCGCGGCCGCACCGGGGACCACGCTCAGCCGCTGGGCGCGCGCGAGGTTCGCTCCCGGTCCGCGCTTCACCTCCCCGCGGAGCAGCTTCACCTTGGTGCCGGGCTTGCTGGCAGCGGGTGCGTCGGCCGCGGAGGCTGTGCTGGCGGGGGCGACGGCCAGGAGCGAGGCTCCTAGGGCGACCGTGGCGAGAAGGGCGCGGCGGCGGGTGCGCGGCAAGAGGTGCTCCAGGTGTGCATGGGTCAGCAGCCCCTCCATCCCTTGTGGGGCCATAGCCAGGTTAAAGCCCTGAATGACCGGTTCGCTGTCGAACGGGCGAAGGGGTCCGCTGGTCTGTCCACGACGCGCCCCGGCTACGGTGAGGGGGCGACGGCAAGGACGAGCAGGGAAGAGGTACGGCGTGGGGGCCTGGAGGCGGTGCGAGCAGTGTCGGAAGGTGCTCGCCGCGGAGGCGTTCGACGGCGACGCCACCACCTGCACGGCCTGCGTCACAGGACCTGTGGCGAAGCCGCGTACGACCCGTGCCAGCGCCGTGAAGACGGTGCGCCCCGCCACCGTCCCTGCTGCCGAGAGGGCTCCGCTGCTCGGAGTCGTCGGCAGCGGCGACCTCGAGGTCCGCGAGCGCCGGGCCAAGAAGGCAGCCCTCGAGCAGCTCGCTGAGGTGCATGCCGAGGACTACGAGCAGCTGCTTGCCGCGGCCCGGCGCTCCGAGGGGCTTCGCGCCTAGTCCTGGTTCGCGCTGATGCTGGGCTTGGGGTTGATGAGGTCGGTGCCGTCCTCGACCAGGAGCGCGTCGCGCTCCAGGGGCAGCTGGAACTGTCGCCCGTGGTGCCCGCAGAACGTCAGCTCTCCGGACACGAAGACCGCCCGGACGAACGCCTGCGCACCGCAGCAGTCGCACCGGTCCGACAGCGTGAACGAAGCCGTGCGCTCCTCGGTGAGAGTCCGTGCGGTCATCGACAGTCCCGTCTTTGGCCTGGGCGGTTCGTAGAGTTGTTCGACAGCCCGTACCCCGGGTGTCATCACCCGATCAGGCGACGAGTGCCCCTGCTATCGTTTCGCCTCGCACAGCCAGCACCGTTAGCTCAATTGGCAGAGCAGCTGACTCTTAATCAGCGGGTTCGGGGTTCAAGTCCCTGACGGTGCACCGCCCTCACCTGGGACGTAAGTCACATCTCGCCTCTGTCGGAGCGTCAGCACGGCATGCCGCCCCACCCGGATGCGCCGCGGTGCATGCCGGGGTCTCACGCGTTCGCATGCTGCCCCGTCTCACCTAGCGGTCGGGACGGCACGGGTCCCGTTCGGCCGCGCCTTGTTGATCGGGACAGCGGCCTGCGCCTCGCGAGCCAGGAAGCTGCCGAGCTCACC
>JAODNB010000260.1 GCA_025464795.1 Frankiales bacterium | reverse complement strand
ACGCCGTCAAGCGGGTCCGTCCTCGCCTGCACCGCTACGCGATCCGCCGCCTGGGCGACAGCCACGAGGCCGAGGAGCTCGTCCAGGAGGCTCTGCTGCGGGCCTACACGCACCGCGAGCAGCTGCTCACTGAAGAGGACCTGTCCGCCTGGACGACCGTGGTGACGGGCCGTCTGGTCATCGACCGGCTGCGCGTCCGGGGACGCTCGACCTCCGTCGCCGACGTCCCAGAGGGCACCCGCGTAGGGCGCGACACCGCCGACGTGGTCGTCGCTCGCGACGAGGCCCGGACGGCGCTCGACGCTCTCGACGCCATGCCCGCCCGTCAGGCCTCGCTGCTGTGGGCCCGTGAGGTCGAGGGTCACTCCTACGACGAGCTCTGCGTACGGTTCGGGATGACCGAGCCCGCGGTCCGCTCGGTGCTCACTCGGGCCCGCAAGGCGCTCCGCAAGGAGTACGAGACGCGCGGCGGCACCCTTCCCGTCGGTGGGCTCGCTGTCCTGGCCCCCTGGATCACCGGGCTGACGCTGGCGCACAAGCTCCGCAAGGCGGCCACCCGCATCACGGCTCCCGCGGCGCTCGGTGCGATCGGCATCACCGCCCTCGGCGGCCTCGTCCTCAGCCCGTTCGGGCTCGACCCGTCGACCGGTGGGGCGCACTACAGCCCGACTCAGGCGATCGTGACCTCGGTGAGCACTCGCACGGACCTGCCCGCCCACCGGATCCAGCTCCCGGCGCACGCACCGGCCGCCGCAGCAGCGCTTCGTGTGAGCGCGCCCGCCACCACCGCAGGCACGGGATCGGGTGCCCTGGGCACCGCGCTGCAGCATCGGGTCGAGAACCTCTGCACCACGTCCAGCGCCGACCAGGCCGGCGCTGGTGGCTCGGAGTGCACACCCGCCGAGCGCAACACCTGGGTGTACGTCCCGCTGCCCACGAGTGTTGCCGGTCAGCGCCAGGTCGGCCTGGACGTGGGCGTCAAGAGCGGACCACACCCCGTCAGCTGCGCCGATCTCCCCACCAACCCAGTCATCCAGTGCTCGTCCCAGGGAGCCCAGAAGTGATCCGTCGCACCGTCCTCGCCGCAACAGCCCTCGCCGTCCTGGGTGGGGTGGCTGCCCCCGCGCTCGCCGCCGACCCGACCGAGACCAACGTGGTGTGCGTCGCCACCTCTCCTGGCGGCAACAGCCCGCACCAGGGCGTGTGCGTGTGGGTGCCGCTGCCCTTCAAGAAGTAGCAGCCGCACGCGACGAACGACCCCGCCTCCGCGGGGTCTTTCGCGTTGAGGGACGAGTCAGCTGGCGCGGGAGCGACGCGCGTGCTGGGGCTGCGGCACCGGCGCCGTGAGCGCGGCCCGGAAGCGGTCGTACTGCTCGACCGTCTCCAGGGCCTGCACGGGACCCCGCGGACGCGCTGCCCAGACCGTCCAGAGCACCGCGAGCAGCGGCGCGACGACCACTGGGCTGAGCCAGAGGATCCAGGCGGGCATGAGGGGTTTCCTTCGGGGAGCAGGCACTGCCATCTTAGCCACGTCGGGACCCTCAGCGGCGGCGTCGCCGACGGGCACTCCTCACCAGCGCAGCGGTGCCGAGCAACGCGACGGTGGCGCCTGCCGCGGTGTAAGCCCCCGCCCTGCTGTCCGTACGCAGCGAGAGGTGCTCGACCAGTGCCGCTTCGTTGGTCCAGCGGGGCGCCCAGCCCGCCTCGCGCAGGCCGTCGGACGCCACCACGATCGGGCCGAGGAGGTGGTCGAGGTCACGGACCGACGACGTGGTCACATGCGCGCGGTGCAACCGCTCGGCGGTGCGCAGGGCGACGGCTGCAGGCAGCTCCAGTCGCCGCTTGCCGGCCAGCGCCTCGACCCGGCGCTGCTCCAGGCCGCCCTCCGAGCCGACGGCCAGGGCGCCCGTGACGTCACCGAGGGAGGCGAGCTCCAGGGCGTCGACCAGGTCCTCGACGTGGCACAGCTGCCAGAGCGGTTCGACGCCTCGCAGCGCAAGCAGCCGAAGGCCGGCCAGCTGACGCAGCAGGTGACCGTCGTACTCACTCGACAGGCCGACCAAGGTGGCAGGACGCAGCACGGTGACCGCGAGTCCGGTCCGGATCGCAACGTCGGCCAGGTGCTCGATCTCGAGGTGGTCACCGGTTAGGGCAACCTCGTCCGGCTCGGCCTGGAGCGGCGCGTCGTCGCGCAGTGGCACCGGGTTGTCGACCCGGGCGCCGTACACGTCGGACGAGGTGCACAGGACGACGCGCTGCGCGCCGGCCTCGCGCGCTGCCTCGAGCAACCGCGCCGTTCCGTGCACGTTGAGAGCCCGGCGCGGATCTGGCGGCTCGGTGACGTCGTAGCTCGAAGCCAGGTGCACCACGGTGTCGACACCGGCGAGCCTGGTGGCCAGGAGCGGGTCGCGCACGTCGGCCCTCCGCCAGATGACCCCCTCCACCTGGACTGCGGTGGTGTCGATCCCTACCAGGCCCTCGAGGTCGTTGCGGGCGGCGAGGCGCTCGAGGAGGGCACGGCCCAGGCCCGTCGCAGCGCCCGTGACGGCCACCACGCCGGGTCCGGTCTTGCGCCGTAGGCGAACCACGGAGACAGGATCCCTCAGTTGTCGCGGGTTAGGTTGGACGCATGATCTCGGTGCGCCGCTCATGACCCGCCCCCCGTTCGGCTTCGGACCGGGGTCCGGTGACGGCACCGGAGACGACCCGTTCGGCCTGGCCGGCATGTTCGGCGGGGACTTCATGGCTCAGATCTCGAAGATGATGAGCTGGAGCGGCGGCCCGGTGAACTGGGATCTCGCCACCGAGGTCGCGACCAACGCGCTCCGCGCGGACGACCGGGCTGTGACCCCGGCCGAGCAGGTCGAGATCGCCGACGCCGGTCGTCTCGCGGACGTCTGGCTCGACCCGCTGACCACCCTGCCCGCTGCCGCCGGCGAGCCCGCCGCGTGGTCACGCGCCGCGTGGCTGGAGGGCACGATCGAGGCCTGGAAGCAGCTCGTCGACCCGGTGGCCGGTCGCGTCACCGCCGCCATGGGCGGGGCCCTCGAGAAGGGGCTGTCAGGAGACGGCCTACCGCCCGAGATCGCCGGGCTCATGCAGGGCCTGGGCCCGAACCCGTTCACCGGCGTCATGGAGCAGGTCGGCGGGCTGGTCTTCGGCGCGCAGGTCGGCCAGGCCCTCGGAGCGCTGGCGTCGGAGGTGCTGGGGACGACGGAGGTCGGCATCCCCCTCGGCCGCTCGGCCCTGCTGCCCGCGAACGTGGCGGTCTTCGCCGAGGGGCTGGAGGTGCCGTTGGACGAGGTCCGCCTCTACCTCGCCCTGCGCGAAGGCGCCCATCAGCGACTGTTCGCGCACGTGCCGTGGCTGAAGGCGCACCTGTTCGACGCGGTGGACGCGTACGGGCGAGGCATCGAGGTCGACCCGTCGGCCATCGAGCGGGCGGTCAGCTCGTTCGACCCCACGGACCCCGCGTCGGTGCAGGAGGCGCTCGGGTCGGGCCTGTTCGAGCTCGAGCCGACGCCGGCGCAGCAGGCCGCCCTCTCCCGCCTGGAGGCTGCGCTGGCACTCGTCGAGGGCTGGGTGGACCTCGTCGTCGACAGGGCAGCGATGGGCACGCTGCCCCATGCCGTGCAGCTGCGGGAGACCGTTCGGCGCCGCCGAGCGACCGGGGGGCCCGCCGAGCAGACCTTCGCCACCCTGGTCGGACTGCAGCTGCGGCCGCGCCGGCTGCGCGAAGCGGCGTCGCTCTGGGAAGCCGTCACCGAGGCCCGTGGCATCGAAGGGCGCGACGCGCTGTGGGCGCACCCGGACCTGCTGCCGTCCCCGGAGGACCTGGACGACCCGACCGCGTGGGTGACGGGCGGGACAGCCGCCGCACCGGGGGACGCGATCGACTGGGACGCCGGCCTGCGCCAGCTCGACAAGGACCTCGACGGAGAGCTCGACGAGGACGCCCAGAGCCCGCACGGCCTCGACGGCGACGAGGCCTGACAGCGCCCGCTTCGTCGCCGTTTTTCCGGCACTTTTCCTGTCCCCACAGGGCGTGGACGCGTTCCCGCAGGTCACAGGCCCCTTCGCGTTTCTCCACACGGCTGTCCACAACCCGTGGACAAGCCTGTCCACAGCGACACACCGTGTCGTCCCCACCCCGTCCCCAGGTCCGTCCACAGGGCCGGCCCTGCCGACGTTGACGGCCCCCGCCCACGGCTCCTAGCGTGCTGGTCACGGAGCCCTCGGGGACCCGGGATTGCTCGCAAGGGGAAGGCGAGCAAGGTCGGGAACCCGGGGGCTCCGTAACCATGTGCAGGTAGCCATGTACAGGTAGCCACGTGCAGGTGCCCTGTGCGGGTCACTCGCCG
Organism: Frankiales bacterium; assembly: GCA_025464795.1. Taxonomy (GTDB): domain Bacteria; phylum Actinomycetota; class Actinomycetes; order Mycobacteriales; family SCTD01; genus RYN-111. Next base: position 1,918 of record JAODNB010000260.1, on the reverse strand, counting down.
GTGAAGACCGCCGGGCGCTTCTCGGCGCGGGCGGCGAGGCCCTCACGCAGGTCCGAGGTGGCCATCGTCACGGGCTGCACCAGGGCCTCCCACTGGAGCCCGCGCTCGAACGATGCGTGCCCGCCATCCCGCAGCGCCTCCTTGTGCAGGCGGGTGGCGACCGGCGCACCGGCAGCGATCTGCGCGGCCCGCTCGAGCACCGACGGCAGCAGGTCCGGGAACACCTCGGAGCAGAGCCCGAGCCGGAGCATCTCGGGAGCGTCGACGACCCGGCCCGTGTAGAGGAGCTCCCGCGCGTGGGCGACCCCGACGACCTCAGTGAGCGTGTACGTGGTCGCCATGCCCGCGTGCATCCCGAGCTGCGCGAAGGGCACCGTGAACCGCGCCGCCTCCCCCGCGTACCGGATGTCGCAGGACAAGGCCAACGCGGCACCGGCCCCCACAGCCGCGCCGTTGACGGCGGCGATGGACGGCACGTCGAGCGTCCTGAGGGTGAGCCAGGTGCGGTAGAAGGGCAGCATCTTGTCGCGCAGCGCATCGACGCCCGACCCGCCGTCGTGGAGCCAGCCGAGGTCCCCTCCGGAGGAGAACGCCTTGCCCGCACCGGTGACCACCACGCAGCGCACCGAGCGGTCCCCCCGCAGGCCCTCGACGGTCGAGCCCCAGGCCGCGGTGAGCTCGTCGGTCATCGCGTTGCGGATGTCCGGGAGGTTCAGGGTGAGCAGCACGACGCCCGCTGAGGGGCGCTCGACCATGAGGACCATGCGCTCAGCGTAGGCGGCGACCGCGGAGCATCCCGAGAAGGGCGAGCAGGGCGAACCCGACCGTGACGACCAGTGAGCGGGTGTGATCCTGCTCGACAGCAGCAGGGGCGCTCACGGAGGCCAGTACGGGTGCCGGTGCCACCGCCACCCGCCGGACGGCCCGTACCGGGGCCGGGTGCGGCTTGGGCCGCACGGCGACGCGGCGGCTGGCGATCGGGGTGGCCGTCACGTAAGCGACGCCGCTCGAGCCGATCGCTCGGCTCGCCGCCAAGGACAGGTCCAGGACGCGGTGGTTGACGTAAGGGCCGCGGTCGTTGATGCGCACCACGACGCAGTGGGCCTGGGGGCCGCGGCGGCAGACCCGCAGGTGGGTCCCGAACGGGAGCGTCCGGCTCGCTGCGGTGAGCTCGTGGGTGTCGAAGCGCTCCCCGTTCGCCGTGCGCCGGCCCTGGAAGCTGCCGCCGTACCAGGAGGCCCTGCCGGAGAAGCTCGGGCCGACGGCGACGGTGCGCTGCACGTAGTGCATCGGCGCCGTGCGGATGCCGCCGCGGCTGGCCCGTGGGCTGCGGACGATCACCGGCGAGGGCGGGGTCACGGACTGGGCCGCCAGGGCCTGCGGGCGGGCCGGCGTGACGCGGGTGGTGCCGAACGGGAGCGTGAGGCCGGTCAGGAGCGCGAGGCCCGCGAACAGGCCTCCAGCGCAGCGGCTCCGCCGTTGGGCGGGGGTGAGCGGGGTTGGGGTCATGGCTTCTGGTCGCTGCCCGGCGCTGGCGGCCCCTGGATGGGGCCGGGCGGACGGGCGGGGGACCTCACCTCCTTCGGGGGTCTGCGGACAGTGCGAGCGAGCCTCACGCTAGGTCGAAGTGCTTGCAGTTGCGAGCACCTAGCAAGCACCTGAGGAGGCTCCCGGCGGCATACCCGCAGGTCAGCGCGGTTCTCGCCGCTCACTCCGTGTCGCTTCTCACAGCCCGATGTTCACGGAGAGTGACGGTCTCACCCGAAAGAGTGGCGGGTGCGAGCGTCCGAGCCACCGAAGACGTGAGGGAGGAACTAGCCAGAGCTGACGGGACGGACCGATGGACTCCAACCACACGGGGCAGGCGCGCACCCAGCGCCGCTCGCGTGCCGGCGTGCTGCTGACCCTCGCGCTCGCC
>JAODNB010000259.1 GCA_025464795.1 Frankiales bacterium | reverse complement strand
CTCATGAGCGAGGTCGCGAAGCCCGGCTCCATCGGCAGGCCGGTTCCCGGCATCGAGCTGAAGCTCCTCGATGAGAGCGGCTCCCCCGTCGAGGAGGGCGACCCCGGTGAGATCGTCGTCCGGGGTGCCAACCTGTTCTCCGGCTACTGGCCCGACGGCGCGGACGGGCCCGATGCCGACGGTTGGTTCGCCACCGGTGACGTCGCCGTGCTCGACGACGACGGCGACCTGCACCTGGTCGACCGACGGCGGGAGCTGATCCTCGTCAGCGGCTTCAACGTCTACCCCCGAGAGATCGAGGACGTCCTCGCCGGCCACCCGGACGTCGAGGAGGTCGCGGTCCTCGGCATCCCCCACCCGTACACCGGTGAGTCCGTGAAGGCCCTCGTGGTCCTGCGCGCGGGTGCGCGGCTGTCCGGGGACGAGGTCATCGCCTTCGCCGCGACGAAGCTGGCCCGCTTCAAGTGCCCGACCGCCGTCGAGTTCGTGGCTGAGCTCCCGCACTCCGCGACCGGCAAGGTCTCCAAGGGCGCGCTGCGCGAGCTCTCGGCCTGAGCTCGTGCGCAGACGAGCGCGGACGAGCGTGCGTGAGGTCGTCCTGGTGACACGCGTCGGCTGCTCGCTGTGCGACGAGGCCCGTCCGGTCGTGGAGCGGCTCACCCGAGCGGCCGGGGTCGCGCTGCGGGTCGCCGATGTGGACGCCGACGCCGGGCTGCGGGAGTGGAGCGACCACGTGCCCGTGGTGCTCCTCGACGGCGTCGTCCACAGCCGCTGGTGGGTCGAGGAGAAGGAGCTGAAGGCTGCGCTCCGTGCGCGCTCTGGGGGCTGACGGTGTGACCCGCTTCACTCACTTTGTGCACGCGTTCACAAGCGCGTAACGTGGTCGTCCGGCGCCGTTCGGGGCGCCCTCACCAGGAGCCGACGCATGCACAACGGGGTGGCGAGCGCGAGCAGTGACGCTGCCGCGCCCTCCCCTGGTCGGAGTCGTCGCGCCAGCGTGCCTGAGGCGACCATCGCCAGACTGCCGGTCTACCTGCGAGCGCTGCACGACCTGGCCGACGACGGCAGGCAGACGGTGAGCTCTGAAGCCCTCGCCGAAGCGGCAGGGGTGAACAGCGCCAAGCTGCGCAAGGACCTGTCGCACCTCGGCTCCTACGGCACCCGTGGGGTCGGTTACGACGTCGCCAACCTGGTCGAGCAGATCTCGAGCGAGCTCGGGCTGTCCCATCGCTGCTCCGTGGTCCTCGTGGGCGTCGGCAACCTCGGACGGGCGCTCGCCGGATACGGCGGGTTCGCGACCCGCGGTCTGGCCATCGATGCCCTCCTCGATGCCGATCGTGCCAGGGTCGGAGAGCAGATCTCCGGCTTGACCGTGCGCCACATCGACGACCTCACCGAGGTCGTCACGAGCGGGAGCATCGGCGTGATCGCCACCCCTGCCGCGGCCGCGCAGGAGGTCTGTGACCGGCTCGTGGCTGCCGGGGTCACCAGCATCCTCAACTTCGCGCCGACGGTGCTGGTCGTGCCGCCGGGGGTGGACCTGCGCAAGGTCGACCTCTCGATCGAGCTCCAGATCCTGTCCTTCCACGAGCACCGCAAGGCCGTCCAGCTGTCGGGGGCGTCTGCGTGAGCGTTCTCGTCGTGGGCATCTCGCACCGCAGCGCGCCGGTCTCCCTGCTCGAGGAGGTCACGCTCGGACTGGGCGACACCGCCCTGGTCCTGGGGGAGCTGAAGGCCGGTGCCGTCAGCGAGGCGGTCGTGCTGTCGACCTGCAACCGGGTCGAGGTCTACGCCGACACCGAGGGCTTCCACGCCGGGGTCGATGCCATCACCGACCTGCTGGCGCGTCGCTCCGGTGTCCCCCTCGAAGAGCTCTCCAAGCACCTGTACGTCCACTGGGAGGGCCAGGCCGTCCTGCACCTGTTCCAGGTCGCCTGCGGCCTCGACTCGATGGTCGTCGGTGAGTCGCAGATCCTCGGGCAGCTGCGCCGGGCCTACGGGGTCTCGAGCGACACCGCGGGTCGGGTGCTCCACGAGCTGTTCCAGACCGCCTTGCGGGTCGGCAAGCGCGCGCACTCCGAGACCGGGATCGACGAGGCCGGCCAGTCCCTGGTGTCCGTAGGCCTCGAGCAGGCGGTCGGGGCGATCGGCCCGCTCGACGGCCGTCGGGTCCTCGTCATCGGCGCGGGCTCCATGGGGGCACTGGCCGGTGCCACGTTGCGCCGCGCTCTGGTCGGTGATGTCGTCGTGGCCAACCGCACCCCGGAGAACGCTGCCCGGCTCGCCCTTTCCCTCGCGGGCAGGGGCGTCGGGCTCGATGCCCTCGCCGACGAGCTCGCCCTCGCCGACGTGGTCGTCACCTCGACGGGGGCCACCGGTCTGGTCGTGCACCGGGACGTCGTCGCCGAAGCCGTGGCGCGCCGGGGCGGTCGGCCGCTCGTGATCCTCGACCTGGCGCTGCCGCGGGACGTGGACCCGCTGGTGCGCCACCTCTCCGGGGTCACGCTGGTCGACCTCGAGACCCTGCAGGTCGCCATCAGCGACACCGACGCGGGCGCCGGGGTGGAGGCCGCACGCGACATCGTCGCGGAGGAGGTCGGCGCGTTCCTCACCTGGCAGAAGGCCAGCCGCGTCGCCCCCACGGTCGTCGCCCTGCGCAGCAAGGCGGACCAGGTCGTCGACGCAGAGCTGACCCGGCTGCGCGGTCGCCTCCCCGAGCTCCAGGACAGGGAGCGCGCGGAGGTCGAGCAGGCCATGCGCCGCATCGTCTCGACGCTGCTCCACACGCCCACGGTCCGGGTGAAGGAGCTCACGGAGGCACCCGTCGGGCTGTCGTACGCCGACGCGCTGCGTGAGCTGTTCGGCCTCGACCGGGCGGCGCCGGCTGCGGTCACGGCCCCCCTCGCCCTCGAGG
>JAODNB010000175.1 GCA_025464795.1 Frankiales bacterium | reverse complement strand
GGACGTCCGCTGGGGCCGCAGCGACCGGGGGCTCGGGGGGGGCGGGCTCGGTGGGGATCGGCTCGGTGGGGGCCGGCTCGGTGGGGGCCGGCTCGGTGGGGGCCGGCTCGGTGGGGGCCGGCTCGGTGGGGGCGGACACAGGCTCGGCGAACCGGGTGCGCGCTGGCGCCTGGGACGCCGGCGCGGCGACGTCTGCTGGCTCAACGGGCTCGGCGGGGGCCACGGGGTCGGGCGGCTCGGGCGTGGAGTCGGTCATCAGCTGACCGGGTCCAAGGTCGCGACCAGCCAGCGTCCCCCGTGCTTTTCCATGGTGAGCTTCCAGCGGTCGTGCGCGAGAACGCCCTGCGGGGTCGTCGTGTCCTTCACAGAGCGGTCGACCGCGACGAGGACAGTGGCGGAGTCGTCGTCGGACCGCTCGATCCCCGCCGCGAGGATGGTGGCCGTCGAGACGGTCTTGCGCTGGACGACGACCTGCTTCAGCTGCGCCTGCGCCTTGACGAACTGCTCCCGGAACGAGCCCGTCGACCCCGCGACGATGCGGGCGAGGTCGGCGTCCACGGTCTCAGCGCTCAGGCTGTCGAGGTTCTTGATCGCCTGCCGGGCGGCGCTCACCGCGCTGGACTGCGCGGCAGCGGTCCGGTCGCGGGTGTCGCGCTGCTGCAGCCACAGGACGCTGAGCAGGACGCTGGCCACGACCAGCGCCACTCCCAGCAGGGACAGCACGATCAGTGCCCGCCGAGCGCGCGGGGGCAGCACGCCGTCGGAGCTCACCTGACCAGTGTCACCTACGTGCGGACCTGCTGCGTCGAGTGCCTGCGTCACGAGGTGCGGAGCGGGTCGAGCAACAGCCACTCCCACGCGGCCGTGCCGAACGCGTCCTGAGCTCCAGCGGTGCTGCCGAGCGTGTAGCGAGCGCCGTCTGCCGTGATCGCGTGGCCGGTCGACGGGTCGTAGTCGGCGTAGGTGGTGCTGAAGCCGTCCGTCCCCGTCGCCCCCGCGTAGAGCGAGGCCTGCTTGTTCGCGGCGTTGGCGTCGTACGGGAAGGGCCGCAGGCCCTCGGCGCGCGGCGCCGCGGCGGCACCGCGGACGTCGATGCCCGAGGACGGCGGTTCCGCGCAGTACGCCTTGGTGTTCGACGGGCGCGGCGTGACGACCTGCGGGTCGCGCTTCTTGGTGGTCTCGTAGCCCTTGGTGCAGGCAGGCGGGTTCATGGTGGTCGCCAGCCCGAAGTGCGCTGTGCCGTCGCCGGGCGTGACGGTGAAGCCGCCGGCGACGACGTTGGGGTAGGTCACGAGGATCTGGCGGAGGGCCGGGATGCGGACGGACTGGATCTGGGCGGTCGACACCAGGTTCCCGAGCAGCAGCGGCAGCGACGCCTGGTTCGCGTCGAGCAGGGACTTCGTGACGTTGGCGCTGTCCGTGCCGCTCTTGAAGAGCGCACGGAAGTCAGGGTCGCTCGCTCGCAGCTGCGCGCTGAGGGAGGCCAGTGAGGCGTTGTAGCTCTTGAAGTCGCTCGCAACGGCGCGCTGGGTGTCCAGGACCGGCTTGCTGTCCTGGATGAGCTTGAGGGTCTGCGGGAGGTTCTGCGTCGCGGCCAGGGTCAGCTGGTCGCCGGCGTCGATGAGCCGCTGCAGGTCCGTGCCGGAGCCCTCGAAGGCCTTGCCGAGCTCGTTGAGGACGACGGTCACGTCGGCCGTGTTGACGCTCTTGACGAGGGTGTCGAGGTTGAGGATGAGCTGCGTGGGCTGGATCGGGATGTGGGTGTCGAGGATCGTCCCGTCCTTGATCGTCCCGATCGTGTCGCCGCCCTTGAGCAGTGGGCCCTGGTCGACGGCCGGCTGCAGGTCGACGAACTGCTCACCGACGGCGGACCTGTTGTCGACGTACCCCTGCAGCTGCTTGGCGGAGGGGTCCGCCGTCTTCGGGAGCTTCGTGCCCGGCTTCAGGCGCAGTCCGAGCTGGACACCGTCGACCCCGTCCTTGGTCTTGGTCAGCAGCTTGAGGGACTCGACCTTGCCGACCGAGATGCCGCGGTAGTTGACCTCGGCGCCCTTGAAGATCCCGCCGGAGTCGACGAAGTCGGCCTTCACGAGGAAGCCCTTGTCGTGACCCGGGACGAGCACCCCGAGTCCGGCGTAGCGGCCACCGGCGTAGACGAGCCCGAGCACGGCGACGATGCCGAACACGAGCAGCTGCAGCTTGGTCTGCCGGCTGATCACGAGAGTCCTCCGAGCAGCAGGTGGCTCAGGCCGGTGGGCGTGTCCAGCAGCCCGCCCTTGTCGGTGAGCCCGGGTACGGACGGCAGGGTGGGGGCCTTCGGCGCGACCTTGGTGCCGACCTTGGGCACCGGCAGCGGGACCGGCAGCGGAAGGGTGCCCAGCAGGTTGTTCAGCAGCGTGGCGGGGTTGCCGTCAAGCGTCACGAAGAGGTTCGCGTAGTCCCCACGGATGCCGCCCTTGCCGTTCGGGAGAGCGACGGTCCTCGGGAAGGGGTACGTCGTGAGCAGCTCGAGGGCGTTGGGCAGGTCCTTACCCGCTGCGGCGAGCTGCGAGAGGATGGGCTGCAGGGCCCGCAGGTCCGCGATGGTGTTCTGCTGCGTGCCCTGGATGACCCGGGTGGCCACCGTGCCGAGGTTGCTCAGCGCCTGCAGGACCTTGGTCAGCTGGGCCCGCTCGTCGGCCAGTACCTGCGCCCCCTGAGGCAGGTCGCGCAGGGCGACGTCCAGGGTCGTCCGCTCTGCGGCCAGCTTGCCGCTGAGCCGGTCGAGCCCGTCGAGGGCGTTGCTGATCTGCCCCTTCTGGGCGTCGAGGCCGGTCACGAAACCGGTCAGCTGGGTGAGGAAGTCACGCACCTGGGACTCGCGACCCTTCAGCGCCTTCGTCAGCTCTGTGTTGATCGTGTTGAGCTGCTCGAGGCTGCCGCCGTTGAGCACGAGCGACAGCGCGCCGAGCACCTGCTCGATGTCGGCGTTGGCGGTCGTCCGAGCGGGGTTGTAGTGGATGTACGCGCCGTCGCGGAGGGTGCCCTCGGGGATGGCCGGCTGCTCGAAGCTGACGAACTTCTCGCCCAGCAGCGAGGTCTGCCGCAGCCGGACGTCGACGTTCTCGGGCAGCTTCACGTCCCTCTTGACCGCAACGGTGACCAGCGCGGTGAACGTGTCGACGCCCAGGGCGCTCTTGAACTTCGGCCCGACCTCGATCGACTTGACCTGGCCCACGGTGACGTCGTTCACCTTGACCGCGGACTGCGGCACCAGGTCCAGGGCGTCGGCGAACTCGACCTTGACCTTGTAGCCGTTGCTCCCGACACCGCCGGGCAGGGGGAGGCTGGCGGCGCCACGGAAGTTGCAGCCTGACAGGAGCAGGGCTGCGGCGGCCACCGAGGCAGTGGTGGCGAGGGCTCTCACAGGAAGGATCATCGTGAGGCCTGCAGGATGCCGCCGAGGGTCAGGTCTCGCGCACTCGAGCTCTTCGCGGCCGGTTGCTTGGGCGCGGGGATGATGCCGCCGAGGACGCTGTTGCAGGCCGTGGGTGACTGGCCCGCGACGGCAAGCAGGTTGCAGAGCAGACCCGCGGCCCCGCCCTGCGAGTTGCTGTTGTCACGGGTGTCCAGGGTGCCTGAGGTCGAGTTGTAGGCGAGCTGCAGGTTCGACAGGGCGGTCGGGGCGACGTCGAGGAACTCCCTCAGGGCCCGCTTCTGCTTGACCAGCACCGTCGTCACGGACGCGAGGTTGGTGATGTTGTAGGTCAGGTTGTCCTTGTTCTCCTTGACGAACGAGGCGACCTGCGCCAGCGCCACGGAGAGCTGCCGGATCGCCGTGGCGAGGTCGGTGCGCTCGCCGTTCAGCTGTCCGGCGACGTTCGCGAGGTCGGTGTTGAAGGCTCGGACGGTGCTGTCGTTCTGCGCGAGCACCGTTGTGAACTGCTGCAGGTTGGTGATCGTCGAGAACAGGTCGTTGCGGGAGCCCGCGAGGGTCGCGACCGCCTTGGACAGCCCGTTGAGCGTGCCGTGGAGGGCATCGCCGTTGCCGTTCAGGTTGTCGGCGCCGACCTTGAGCAGGTCTGACAGCGCCCCGCTCTTGTTCGCCCCGTTCGGGCCGAGCGCCTGGTCGAGCTGGTCAATGCTCTGGTAGATGGTGTCGAGCTCCACCGGCTGGCTCGTCTGGGTGATGACCGCGTGGTCGGGCAGGGTGTCACCGGCGGTGTAGACCGGGCCCAGCTGCACGTAGCGGTCGCTGACGATGGACGGGGCGAGCAGCACCGCGAACGCGTCCCTCGGGATCTTGTACGAGGAGTCGTACTCCGCCTCGATGTGCACCTTGGTACCGCGGGGGGTGATCTTGGTGACCTGCCCGATCTTCACGCCCAGCACCCGCACGTCGCTGTGCTTGTAGACGCCGATCGCGCGGGTGAAGTCGGCGGAGAAGTGCTTCTTGGCGCCGCCACTGATACCGAGGCAGCCCGAGACGGCGCCGAGCAGCGACAGGGAGACGAGGAGCGCCAGCAGGCGCCGGATCCTCATCAGAAGCTCCCCGGGCCGAAGCCGGACGGGTTCGTGAGGTTGTAGAGGTAGGTGTCGAACCAGCGCCCGTTGCCGAGGTTGTTGGCGAACACCCGGACGAAGGGCGCCAGCTTGGCGAGCCCCTGGTCGAGGTTGTCCTGGTTGGCCCGGAGCACCTGCACCACACCCTTCAGGTTCGTCAGCGCCGGTGCGAGGGTGGCGCGGTTCTCGCGGACGAGCGCGATGAGCTGCTCGGAGAGGTCTGTGGTCGTGATCAGCAGCTTGTGGATGGCTTCCCGACGGGCCTTCACCTCGAGCAGCAGCTGGTCGCTCGCGGCGAGGAACTTCACGAGGTCCTGGTCGCGGTTGGCCAGCACCGTGGTGACGCCCTTGGCGCGGTCCAGCAGCTGCCGCAGCTTGGCGTCACGCGAGGCGATCGTGTTCGAAAGGCGAGAGAGGCCGTCCAACGAGGCCTTCACGTCTGCCGGCGAGTTGCGGAAGTCGTCCGCGAGCGTCGTGAACGACTTCGCCAGCAGGTCCGTGTGGATCGGCTCGAGGGTCGAGGCCAGCTGCTGGAAGGCCGGGCTGACGTCGAAGGGTGCGGTGGTGCGGTCGAGCGGGATGGCGAGGTCTTCCTTGAGGGAGCCGTCACCGTCGGGGGTCAGGCTCACGTACTTGCGCCCGAGGACGGTCTTGATCCGGATCTCGGCCTTGGTCAGGCTGCCGAGGTGGACGCCCTTGACGCGCATCTTCACCACGACGCAGCCGACCTTGCCGGCCCCGTCCTTCGCCGCGCAGTCGCCCTTCAGCCCGATGGAGACGACCTTGCCGACCTTGACGCCGGCTACCCGGACCTCGTCCATCTTCTGCAGTCCGGCGGCCTCGCTGAAGTCCGCGGTGTAGACGCTCCCGCCGCCGATGATCGGGAGCGAGTCGGTCTTGAACGCGGCGACGAGGAACAGCAGGATCAGCGTGATGCCGATCGCGCCGATGACCGTCTTGTTGCGCTCTCTGAAGGGGGTCACTTCTGGCACCTCGCCGCGCTGTTGACGACCTGGACGCCGTTGACCTCAGCCCCGCAGAGGTAGAAGTTGAACCAGCTGCCGTAGGTGGCCGTCGCGATGATCCGGTTGAGCTTGTCCGGGAGCCGCTGCAGGACTCCGTTGATGACGTCCTTGCTGTCGTTCAGGTTCTTGGCGAGGCTGCCGAGCTGCTGCACGTCCGAGCGCACCCCGGGCCGGATGCCCGCGAGGAGCCCTGCCGTCGCGTCCGTGAGGTTGCCGATGCCCACGATCGACTGACCGATCGTCTGCCGGTCACCGGCGAAGCCCTCCGACAGCCGACGCAGCTGGGTGACGAGGTTGTCGAGATCGGTGTCCCGCTTGTCGACCGTGTCCAGGACCGTCGTGAGGTTGTTGACGACGCGGCCGATCACGGCGTCCTTGTTGGCGAGCGTGGTGGTGAGCGACGCGGTGCGCTGGAGGAGGGTGTCGATGGTGCCGCCCTCGCCCTGGAGGGTCTGCACGATCTCGTACGACACCTCGTTGATGGTCTTCGGGTCGAGCGCGGTGAACAGCGGTCGGAAGCCGTTGAACAGGACGGTCAGGTCGAGCGCGGGACGCGTCATGGTCACGCCGTCCTTCACGACGCAGACGGTCGCGCCCTTCTTGAGCTCGGATCCCGAGCCGACCCCTTCCGTGATCGCGACGTACCGCTCCCCCACGAGGTTGCGGTAGCGCAGGGCCAGCTGGTTGCTGGACGTGAGCTTGCGGCCGCCCTCGATGGTGAGGGTCACGTCAGCGACGCGCTGCCCCTTGTTGTCGCAGTTCGCGTCCTTCTCCGGGGCCAGGGCGATCTTCTGCACCTTGCCGACCTTGACCCCCGCGATCCGCACCTCCTGGCCGGGCAGCAGGCCCGTGACGTCGGTGAACTCGGCGTGGTAGGTGGTGCTCGTGCCGCCCCCGAAGTTGCCGATCGTGGCAGCCAGCGTGAACGTCATGAGGGAGGTGACCACCATGAAGATGATCAGCTTGATGCCTGCGCTCGAGGTCTTCATGCGAGCCCCACCGAGGCTCCGGACGCCAGCGGCTCGAACAGCATCGTCACGAGGGAAGGGACCTTGTCAGCGGGGACTCCCAGGATCGGTGCCGCGACGCCCGAGATGACGGCGTCGGTGCCGGCAGTCGGCGAGAGGTAGCGGGCAGAGCTGTTGAACGAGCCGCTGCTCGGGGTCGTGCTCGTCCGGTAGCCGTCGTCGAAGGACGTGTCGCCGGCAGGCACCTTCGGCTTCGGCAGGCCCTCGCAGTACGGGTTGCGCTTGTCGCGGTACTTCGGCTGCTGGCCCGGGGCGTAGCCGCCGCGGTCCTTCGTCACCTCGAGGGTGATGTGCAGGCCCGGCTGCAGCCCGCCGAACGTGTCGGACACGATCGGGTCGTACACCGCGAGGCCCTTGAGCAAGCAGGGGAACTCGGGCGAGTACCGCGCGAACAGGTCCAGGGATGGCTTGGAGAGCCTGGCCAGGGCGATGAGCTTCGTCTCGTTGGCGGCGAGGATCGACTGGGCGCTCGCCGCGAACCCGGTCGTCGAGGACAGGAAGGTGTCGAGGGAGGATCGCTCCTGCACGAGGTTGCGGCTGCTGGCGGACAGGTTGTCCAGGACCCTGAGCAGGTCCGGGGTGGCGTCCGTCGTGCTGTTGGCGAAGTCAGCCAGCCCCTGCATGTCGAGGGCGAGCGTCGGAAGGGCCGGGTTGAGCTTCTTGAAGTAGCTCCCGGCACGCACGAAGTTGGCGCCGAGGGCATCCCCGCGGTCGCGGAGCGCACCCGACAGGGCGTTCAGCGCCGTCGACAGCTGCTCCGGCTTGAGCGCCTGCAGGAGGGGGAGCAGGTCATCAAGGGCCTTCTCCGTCTCCACGGACGTCTTCGCCTGCTGAATGGTGCTGCCGTCGTGCAGGTGCGAGCCGGACGCATCGGTGGGCACGTCGAGCTCGACGTACTTCTCGCCGAACAGCGTCTTGGGCAGCAGCTTCGCCTCGACGTTGTCGGGGATCTGCTTCATCTTGTCCGGCTGCATCGCGAGGTCGATCGTCGCGCCGTTGCCCTTGGAGCTGACCTTGCGGACCTCTCCGACGACCAGCCCACGGATCTTCACGTCCGCCTGCACGGTCAGCTGGTTTCCGATGTGGTCGGCCTGGAGCGTGACGTGGTCCACCGAGGTGAAGGACTTCTTGTAGAACAGCACCGTGAGGCCGACGAGCATGGCGATCACCAGCAGGAACACCACGCCGGACAGGCGCAGCTTCACGAGCGCTGCGCCTCCGGAGGGCTTGGGTGCAGACATCTAGCCGGCGATCTTCACGGTGGTCGTGGCGCCCCAGATGGCGAGGCTCAGGAAGAAGTCGACGAGGTTGATCGCGACGATCGCGGTGCGGACGGCGCGGCCAACAGCCACGCCCACGCCGGCCGGACCACCCGAGGCGTAGTAGCCGTAGTAGCAGTGGATCAAGATGATGATGACCGCGAAGATCAGGACCTTCACGAAGCTGTAGATCACGTCGATCGGCGGCAGGTACTGGTGGAAGTACTGGTCGTAGGTGCCGGTGGACTGGCCGTAGAAGCCGGTCGTGATGAGGCGCGCTGCGAAGTACGAGGACAGCAGGCCGACGACGTACAGCGGGACGACGGCGATGAAGCCGGCGATCATGCGGGTCGTCACCAGGAACGGCAGCGAGGGCACACCCATGACCTCGAGGGCGTCGACCTCCTCCGAGATGCGCATGGCGCCCAGCTGGGCGGTGAAGCCGCAGCCGACGGTGGCGGACAGGGCCAAGCCGGCGACGAGCGGGGCGATCTCGCGGGTGTTGAAGTAGGCGGACAGGAACGCCGTGAAGTTCGAGGTGCCGAGCTGGTTGAGCGCGGCGTAGCCCTGCAGGCCGACCTCCGTGCCCGTGAAGAAGGTCAGGAAGGCGATGACACCGATGGTGCCGCCGACGAGCGCGAGCGCGCCGGAGCCGAGGGAGACCTCCGCGAGCAGCCGGACGACCTCCTTCTTGTAACGGCCGAACACCCGTGGGGTCCACGCGATGGACCGGCCGTAGAACGACAGCTGGGCGCCGAGGTCGTCGAGCATGCCGAGGACCCCGTCACC
>JAODNB010000171.1 GCA_025464795.1 Frankiales bacterium | reverse complement strand
ACGGTTGCGCTCGACGAGCACGTCGATCACGCGACCCTGCTTGCCCTTGTCACCGCCGCGGCTCTGGCTTGCGCCCGAGATCACCTGGACGATGTCGCCCTTCTTGATGTTGGCCATGGGTCAAATCACCTCCGGTGCGAGCGAGATGATCTTCATTAACTTCTGGTCGCGGAGCCCGCGACCTACCGGACCGAAGAGGCGCGTCCCGCGGGGGTCGCCGTCGTTCTTGAGGATGACGGCGGCGTTCTCGTCGAACTTGATGTAGGAGCCGTCGGACCGACGGGTCTCCTTGACCGTGCGGACGATGACCGCCTTGACGACGTCGCCCTTCTTGACGTTGCCACCGGGGATCGCGTCCTTGACGGTCGCGACGATCGTGTCGCCGAGACCGGCGTAGCGACGACCGGAGCCGCCCATCACGCGGATGGTGAGGAGCTCCTTGGCGCCGGTGTTGTCGGCGACCTTGACTCGGGATTCCTGCTGCAGCATCGGACTACTTCGCCTTCTCGAGGACCTCGACGAGGCGCCAGCGCTTCGTCGCGGAAAGGGGCCGGGTCTCGCTGATCAGCACGAGGTCGCCGATGCCGGCGGAGCCGGCCTCGTCGTGCGCCTTCACCTTGCTGGTGCGGCGGATGACCTTGCCGTACAGCGGGTGCTTCACGCGGTCCTCGACCTCGACCACGATGGTCTTGTCCATCTTGTCGCTCACCACGTAGCCGCGGCGGGTCTTGCGGTAGCCGCGCGCGTCAGCGTCGCGGACGTCGTGCGCGCCGCTCTCGTGGCCGGCGGCCGGGACCGTGGTCTCCTGAGCCTTCGCCATTACTTCGTCTCCTCGGACTCCGCGGCCGTCGGCGTGGAGCTCACGCTGCCGGTCTCGGTGGTCGTGTCGGTCGCCGCGTCGTCCTTCTTGGCGCGGCTCCGCTTCGGCTTCGCCTCGGTGACCGGGGCGGGGGCCGGGGTGGCCCGGATGCCGAGCTCGCGCTCGCGCATCACGGTGTAGATGCGGGCGATGTCGCGCTTGACGGCGCGGACCCGCCCATGTCCCTCGAGCTGGCCGGTCGCGGACTGGAACCGGAGGTTGAAGAGCTCCTCCTTGGCCCGACGGAGCTCCTCCGTCAGACGGCTGTCCTCGAACGAGTCGAGCTCGCTGGGAGCGAGGTTCTTGGAACCGATCGCCATCAGGCGTCTCCCTCCTCACGGGTGATGATGCGTGCCTTGAGCGGCAGCTTGTGGATCGCACGGAGCAGCGCCTCGCGGGCGAGGGACTCCTCGACGCCTGCGACCTCGAAGAGGACGCGGCCCGGCTTGACGTTTGCAACCCACCACTCGGGCGAACCCTTCCCGGAACCCATGCGGGTCTCGGCGGGCTTCTTCGTGAGGGGGCGGTCCGGGTAGATGTTGATCCAGACCTTGCCGCCACGCTTGATGTGGCGGGTCATGGCGATACGAGCGGACTCGATCTGCCGGTTCGTCACGTAGGCCGGGGTGATGGCCTGGATGCCGAACTCGCCGAAGGAGACCTTCGTGCCACCGGTGGCCTGGCCGCTCCGGCCGGGGTGGTGCTGCTTGCGGTGCTTGACTCGACGCGGGATCAGCATCAGGCGTTCGCCCCTTCCATGGCCTCGTTGCGGCGGCCGCCACCACGACGCTCGCCGCGCTCGGGCCGACGGCCGGGCTGGCTCGCCTGCTCGCGGGCGAGCTCCTTGTTCGTGATGTCGCCCTTGTAGATCCAGACCTTCACGCCGATGCGGCCGAACGTCGTCTTCGCCTCGTAGAAGCCGTAGTCGATGTTCGCCCGGAGCGTGTGCAGGGGCACGCGGCCCTCGCGGTAGAACTCGCTGCGGCTCATCTCCGCGCCGCCGAGGCGACCGGAGACCTGCACGCGGACGCCCTTGGCGCCTGCGCGCTGGGCGCTCTGCAGCCCCTTGCGCATCGCGCGGCGGAACGCCACACGTGCGGAGAGCTGCTCGGCGATGCCCTGCGCGACCAGCTGGGCCTCCGCCTCGGGGTTCTTCACCTCGAGGATGTTCAGCTGGATCTGCTTCTTCGTGAGCTTCTCGAGGTCGGCGCGGATCGCCTCGGCCTCGGCGCCGCGGCGGCCGATCACGATGCCCGGACGGGCCGTGTGGATGTCCACGCGGACGCGGTCGCGGGTGCGCTCGATCTCGATCTTCGCCACGCCGGCGCGGTCGAGCCGCTTGAGGAGCAGGCGACGGATCGCCACGTCCTCGGCCACGAAGTCCTTGTACCGCTGACCGACCTTCTGCGAGTCGCTGAACCAGCGCGAGGTGTGGTCGGTGGTGATGCCGAGGCGGAAGCCGTACGGGTTGACCTTCTGGCCCATCAGCGGTTCCCCTTCTTCTGCACGGTGCTGTTCTGCACCGGCGAGCTCTCGGCGTCGGTCCCCGTGGCGGGGGTCGACAGCACGACGGTGATGTGGGACGTGCGCTTGTTGATGCGGAACGCACGGCCCTGCGCTCGCGGCCGGAACCGCTTGAGCGTGGTGCCCTCGTCGACGTAGGCCTTCTCGATGAAGAGGTCCTGCTCGTCGAGGTAGGTGCTCTCGGCGTCGGCCTTGACCTTGGCGTTCGCCATCGCCGAAGCGACGAGCTTGTACACCGGGGTCGCCGCGGCCTGCGGCGAGAACTTCAGGATCGCGAGGGCCTCCGCGGCCTGCTTGCCGCGGATGAGGTCGACGACGCGACGGGCCTTCTGCGGGGTGATGCGGACCTGCCGCA
>JAODNB010000165.1 GCA_025464795.1 Frankiales bacterium | reverse complement strand
AGGACTCCGGCTACCAGCTGACCGTCCACTCCCGGCTCGGCAAGGGCTCCGAGTTCGCCCTCGACTTCCCCGTGTCCCCAGACAAGCCCGCCCGCGCCAAGAAGTAGGGGTCAGTCCTCGAGGGTGGCGAGCAGGGCGTCGGCGAGGCCGGGGGCGAGGTCGCCGCCCGTCACCCGGTCGTCCGGCGCGTCGCCGACCCCCCTCAGGCGGAGCACGGACTCGCGGCTGCCGTCGCGCATGACGCCCACGGCCATCCGCACCTCGCGCCGCTCCGGGTGCTCGGCGGCGGCCGCGGTGGGGTCTTCGACGTCGTCCAGAGCCGCCTCCGCGGAGGGCGGCAGGATCAGCACCTCGTGCACCAGCACGACGCCGAGCACGTCGGGCCCGAACACCATGCTGGCCAGCTGGTCGTCGAGCGGAGCGTCCGTCAGCGACTCCTGCTCGATCGGTGTCAGGGACCCCGGACGCGCGACGACCAGGCCCATCGTCTCGGCCAGCTGCGGTTCCGCGCGCAACAGCTCTTCGGTGTCGACAAGGGCGAACAGCTGCGGCCCTTGGTCCCACCCGGCTTCGGCGACATGGCCCTCGACCTCACCGACGACGGACAGCAGAGCGGGGCTGGGCGGTGCGGTCATGGCGCCATTCTCGCAGCACGCTGTGGTTGAGTTCGAGGGAAGAACGTCCCCCGAACCCGAAGGTGAGCCAGCTACCCGTGGCTGTTCGTCCGCCCCGTCCAGGTCGTCCGGTCATGCCCGGCCGGCCTCGGCTGTTCGCTCCCGTCATCGTCGTCGTCCTGCTGGTCCTGATCGCCGGTGGCATCTTCGTCTCCCTCTACACCGACTTCCTGTGGTTCAAGGAGACCGGGTTCAACGAGGTCTTCAGCACCGTCCTGAAGACCAAGCTGCTGCTGTTCGCGGTCTTCGGTGCGCTCATGGCGGCGGTCATCGGCGCGAACCTCGCGGTCGCCTACCGGACCCGCCCGGGGTTCCGCCCCATGTCGCTCGAGCAGCAGAACCTCGAGCGCTACCGCGTCGCCATCGAGCCGCTGCTGCTGCCCGTGCTGCTCCTGGTCAGCGCGGTGTTCGGCATCTTCGCGGGGCTGTCGGCAGCCGGCCGCTGGCGGACCTACCTGCTGTGGGCCAACGCGCAGCCCTTCGGGCAGAAGGACCCGCAGTTCCACAAGGACATCTCCTACTTCACCTTCACCTACCCGTTCCAGCGCTTCATCCTCACGATGGTCATCGTCGTGCTGGTCCTGTCGCTGATCGTCGCGGCGATCACCCACTACCTGTTCGGCGGCGTCCGCCTGCAAACCGCGGGGGAGAAGATCAGCGTCGCCGCGCGCGTCCACCTGTCGGTCCTGATCGGCCTCATCGTCCTGGCCAAGGCGGTCGGCTACTACCTCGACCGGTACGGGCTGGTCTTCTCAGACCGCGGCTTCGTCCAGGGCGGTGCCTCCTACACCGACGTGCACGCCGTACTGCCTGCGAAGTCGATGCTCGCGCTCATCGCGATCATCTGCGCGCTGCTGTTCTTCGCCAACATCTGGGTCCGCAACGTGACCCTGCCCGCGGGCGCGCTCGCCCTGATGGTCGTCAGCGCGATCGCTGTCGGTGGCATCTACCCCGCCTTCGTGCAGCGCTTCCAGGTGAAGCCGAACGAGGTGTCCAAGGAGAAGCCGTACATCGAGCGCAACATCGAGGCGACCCGCGAGGCCTACCAGATCGCCGACACCAAGGTCTCGCAGTACTCCGCCCTCTCGACTGCGACCAAGGGCGCACTGCGCAACGACACCGGGACCATCCCGAACGCACGGCTGCTCGACCCCAACATCCTCGGCCCGACGTTCAAGCAGGCCCAGGGCATCCGCAACTACTTCGGCTTCAACGACTCCCTCGACATCGACCGCTACAAGATCGCCGGCAAGACGCAGGACTACGTCGTGGCGGTGCGCGAGCTCGACCAGTCCCGGCTTGCCTCCAACCAGCAGAACTGGATCAACCTGCACCTCACCTACACGCACGGCAACGGTCTCGTCGCGGCTCCGGCCAACGTGCAGGGCGAGGGCGGCCTGCCCCAGTTCGCCGTGAAGAACATCCCGCAGGAGGGGCCCGGCGGTGCCTTCGACCTGACGCGGACCCAGGTCTACTACGGCGAGCAGTCCCCTGACTACTCGATCGTCGACACCAAGCAGGGTGAGATCGACGGCCCCGGCAACGACGACAACACCCAGGCCACGGTGAACTACGACGGCAACGGCGGAGTGAAGCTGAACACCGGCTTCCGCAAGCTGCTCTACGCCTTGAAGTTCAAGGAGAAGAACATCCTGCTGTCGTCGTCGCTGACCAAGGACAGCAAGCTGATGTACATCCGCTCGCCCAAGGAGCGCGTGCAGAAGGTCGCGCCGTTCCTGCAGCTCGACAGCGATCCGTACCCGGCGATCGTGGACAAGCAGCTGCTCTGGATCGTGGACGGCTACACGACGAGCGCCGGCTTCCCCTACTCCGAGCGGACGCAGCTCGGGCAGGTCACCACGGACAGCCAGACGGCCAACAGCACGGACACTGAGGTCAACTACATCCGCAACTCCGTGAAGGCGACGGTCAACGCCTACACGGGCAAGGTGAACCTCTACACCTGGGACGACAAGGACCCTGTCCTCAAGACCTGGAAGTCTGCGTTCCCTCGCCTTGTGCAGGACCGGTCCGCGATGCCGCCCGACCTGCCCGCTCACCTGCGCTACCCCGAGGACTACTTCAAGGTGCAGCGCGAGCTGCTCACGAAGTACCACGTCACCGACCCGACCGTCTTCTACGGCGGCGAGGACTTCTGGCAGATCCCCGGGGACCCGACCCAGGACGCCACCGACGTGCTCAACGGGACCGCGACTGCCGGGACCTCGAAGGACCTGAACAGCGGACCCGCACAGCCGCCGTACTTCGCACTGCTGCAGATCCCAGGAGAGACGACGCCCCAGTTCTCGCTGACCTCGACCTTCGTGGCCAAGAACAGCACGAACCTCACCGCGTTCGCGGCTGTCTCGTCCGACCCTGACGACTACGGGGTGATCCGCG
>JAODNB010000152.1 GCA_025464795.1 Frankiales bacterium | reverse complement strand
GGGACCCGGATGGCCCAGCCCTTGTCGCGGAAGTGCCGCTTGATCTCGCCCACGATGGTCGGCGTCGCGTAGGTCGAGAACTCGACGCCGCGTTCGAGGTCGAAGCGGTCGACGCTCTTGATGAGGCCGATCGTCGCGACCTGGACGAGGTCGTCGAGGGGCTCGCCGCGGTTCCGGAAGCGGCGGGCGAGGTACTCCACGAGCGGCAGGTGGATCTCCACGAGCTGGTCGCGCAGACCGGCGCGCTTCGGGTCGCCCTCAGGCAGCGCGTGCAGCTCGACGAACATCGCGCGGGCGTGCGCCCGGTCCGCGGCGATGCGCTCGCTGCGACCGGAGGCCACCTCAGCGGTCGCCGCGACGACGTCAGGATCGAGCGACAGGTCGTCTGCGGGGTCAGCGGGCAGGTCGACAGGGCTGGCAGGCGTCGTCACAGGCCCGCGCCCTCGTCGCTCATCGGGTGCTTCAGCAGCGTGATCGTGACGTTCTTGTCCACGTCGACGGTCGCATCGACGTCGCCCGCGAGCGCCGTCAGCACGGTCCACGCGAAGGTGTCCCTGCTGGGGACCTCACCGTCGACGGTCGGGACGGTGACGGAGACGCCGATGGCGTCAGGGAGCAGCTCGAAGGCGCACTCGAGATCGGCTCCCGCGATCGCCTGGGACAGGAGCATCGCGCAGGCCTCGTCGACCGCGATGCGGAGGTCCTCGATGTCGTCGAGCGTGAACGACAGGCGCGAGGCCAGCGACGCCGTGGCCGTGCGCAGCACCGACAGGTAAGCGCTCTGGGCCGGCAGCCTGAGCACCACTCTGTCTGATGTCGTGGTCATGCCTGAATCCCCCCTCGGAAGTGCCTGAACGAGCCATAGGGACCTTGCCCTCAGGACAGCGTCCTACACCTGCCCCCCGATCATCGCAGACACCAGCAGGCGAAGGTGAAACGCTTCCGAGGTGGAGATCAGCCGTCGCGACGCGATCAAGGGCGCAGCCGTCGTCGGGCTGGCTGCCTTCCCGGCCCGACAGGCGGCTGCGGCGGGTCCGGTGGCGCCCGCCCACACCACCCTCAGCAGCACGATCGTGCGGGAGCCTGCCGGTGCGAAGGGCTACGCCCAACTCGTCAGCGGCCCGGGGGAACCCCACGTCGTCCGTCAGGACCTCGGCGTACGCGCTCAGGCCGGCCGGTCGACCCGGCGGACCGCCCTGCTCGCGTTCGCGCAGCTCACCGACATCCATGTGGTCGACGCCCAATCACCTGCGCGGGTCGAGTTCGCGGACCGCTACAACGACGGTCCAGGGTCTCCGCTGATCTTCGGCGCTGCCTACCGGCCGCACGAGATGCTCACGACGCAGGTGGCTGACCGCATCGTCGCTGCGGTCGAGCAGGTCGGACGCGGGCCTGCCGTCGGCGGCCGGTTGGCCTTCGTCATCTGCACCGGCGACAACGCCGACAACTGCCAGCACAACGAGGTCCGGTGGCAGATCGACGTGCTCGACGGCAAGACCGTCCGCGCGGACAGCGGCGACCTGACCAGGTGGGAGGGCGTGCACGACCAGGACGCCCTGTCGTACGACGTCCACTACTGGCACCCGGACGGGGCTCCGGACGGCAAGGCGGAGGACGAGGTCCGCGGGACGTACGGCTTCCCGGTGGTGAAGGGTCTCCTGGACGCCGCTCGCCGGCCTTACGCCGCCCATGGGCTGAACCGGCCCTGGTACACCTGCTACGGCAACCATGACGGGCTCGTGCAGGGCAACTTCCCCCAGTCCTTCCAGCTCTCCGCGCTGGCCACCGGACCGCTGAAGATCACCTCGCTGCCGGTGGGCGTCTCTCCGCAGGACCTCGCCGCGGGCGACCCGACCGTCCTGGCGAAGCTCGCGACCGGGCCGGCGCGGCTGGTCACCGCCGACCCTAACCGCAAGATCGTGACCCGGACGGAGACGATCCGGGAGCACTTCACCACCGGCGGGACGCCGCTGGGTCACGGCTACACGTCCGAGAACCTGAGGAGCGGGACGGCCTACTACTCCTTCGACCCGACGCCGCTCGTCCGCTGCGTCGTCCTCGACACCGTGAACCCGAACGGCTACAGCGACGGCTCCCTCGACCAGGCGCAGCTGAGCTGGCTGACGGCACTGCTCCAGCGGTCCTCCCGGAAGCTGGTCCTGGTCTTCAGCCATCACACCATCGCGACCATGACCAACCCGATCGTCTCGGTCGACGACCCTGGCGTCAGGGTCCTCGGAGATGCCGTCCGCACGCTCCTGCTCGCGCACCCGCAGGTCGTCGCGTGGGTCAACGGTCACACCCACGTCAACCGGATCACGGCTCACCCGCGCGCTGGAGGGGGCGGTGGGTTCTGGGAGGTCAACACGGCCTCGCACATCGACTGGCCGTCGCAGGCGCGACTGCTCGAGCTGGTGGACAACCACGACGGCACGTTGTCGCTGTTCGGGACCGTCATCGACGCCGCCGCCCCGCTGTCCTACGGAGGCCGACTGACGTCCTCGTCACAGCTGGCCTCGCTCGCCCGAGAGCTCGCCGCCAACGACCCTCAGGAGCAGACCAGCGCCCGGCGGGGCAAGGTCGAGGACCGCAACGTCGAGCTCCTCATCCGGGCTCCGTTCTCGCTGTCCGCCCCGGCGCCCGTCCCTGCTGCTCCGGAGCACGGCCGGACCGGTAACCGGGTTCCCGCAACGGGCCTCGGGGAGGGCGGCGCCCTGCTCGCTGCCGGTGCACTGGGAGCAGCTCTTGCGCTGCGCCGCCGAGGGATCTCCACCGACTCCTGAGAGGGTGTGCCGGTGCCCGACCTCGATCCCGACGCTCCTGTCGCGCCGGCGCCCGTCGCGGTGCAGCTGGTCGTGGTGGGGATCGGCGGCGTCCTCGGATCGCTCGCCCGCTACAGCCTCGTCGCGGCAGGGGGCGGGCGCTGGACGGTGCTCGCCATCAACGTCGTTGGGTCCTTCCTGCTGGGTGCGCTCGTGGCGGCGAGGCCGCACGGGACCTGGTCGCGGCCCTTCCTGGGCACGGGTGTCCTGGGTGGGTTCACGACCATGTCGACCCTCGCCGTGCAGGCCGTGGACGCCTCGCTCCTGACCGGGATCGCCTTGGTAGCAGGCACTGTCGTGCTCGGCATCGCCGCTGCTGCCCTAGGTCGGCGGCTGCTCGCATGACACCGCTGCTGGTCGCGCTCGGTGCGGCCGTGGGCGCGCCTGCCCGCTTCGCCGTCGCGATCTGGGTACCTGGACGTCGGGCCACTCTGCTCGTGAACGTCCTGGGGAGCTTCGTGCTCGGCCTCCTGGTCCATCCCTCGCCCTCGACGTCCGCGTTGGTCGGCACCGGGTTCTGCGGAGCCTTCACGACGTACTCGACCTTCGCCGTCGAAGCGGCTGAGAGCAGGTCCTTGCGCTACGTCGTGACCACCGTCGTGCTGTGCCTGGGCGCGGCCGCCCTCAGCCGGTCTTTCGCGGGCTGACGGCGGTTGCCGGTCGGACCTCCTCGCGGGGCACGGGCAGCGCCTGCGCCGCTTCCTGCGGGTGGGCGCCGAGCGGGTAGCGATGCCTGCCGACGAGCAGCGCTCCGAACGCGTCGCCGAGCATCGGCTTGTCGAACAGGTAGCCCTGCGCGAAGTGGCACCCCAGGGCGCGCATGACCAGGAGCTGGTCGAGGGTCTCGATGCCCTCAGCGACGGAGTACAGGTCGAGGGAGTGGACCATGTCCATGACGCTGGCCACGAGGGAGCGGGTGCGCGGCTCGTCCACGACGGCCTGCGTGAACTCGCGGTCGACCTTCACGGTGCTGACGTCGAAGCGGCGCAGGTACCGGAGCGAGGAGTAGCCGGTGCCGAAGTCGTCGACCGCGATCGCAACGCCGAGGGCGCGGAGCCCCTGCACCACGTTGACCGCGGTCTCCCAGTCGTCGAGGAGAGCCTCCTCGGTGATCTCGAGCACCAGCCGATGGGGCTCGAGACCGTGCTCCTCCAGGACCGACCGCACCAGCTCGGGGAAGTGCGGGAGGCCCAGCTGCCGGGGACTGAGGTTCACACCGACGGAGGCGACCTCGATCGGCGCACCCAGCTGCTCGGCCTCCCTCAGCCAGCCCGCCAGGTCCCGAGCCGCCGTCCTCAGCGCGAACTCGCCCAGCTCCGCGATGGCCCCGACCTGCTCCGCCAGCGCGATGAACTGCGTGGGCCCGATGCTCCCGAGCTCCGGGTGCTCCCAGCGGAGCAGCGCCTCGGCGCCGACGACGCGGCCGTGCCGGAGGTCGACAAGGGGCTCGTACACGAGGTGGAACTGCGAGAGGTCGGGTCGGCTGAGGTCGTCACGCAGCTGCACCCGCCCGGCGGCCTGCTCGCGTTCGCGGCCCTTCAGCACCACGACCGAAGAGCGTTGCGGCTCCTTGCCGGACTTGGCCTCGTACATCGCCAGATCGACGTGGGACAGCGCGAGGGCGGCGTCAGCGCCGTCGGCATCGGCCATGACAACGCCGATGCTGGCGGTCACCGTGAACGCCCGGATCCCCACCTGCACCGGACTCCTGAAGGCTCCCAGCAGGGCCTCGCCCAGCGGGGTCGGCCCGTGCGTCGTGGGAACGCAGACGGCGAACTCGTCGCCGCCCAACCTGGCGACGACGGCCCCTGGTGGCGCCGCCTGCCGGAGACGTGCGGCCACCTCCGTGAGGACCGCATCGCCGGTCGCGTGTCCCTGGGTGTCGTTGATGTCCTTGAAGTCGTCCAGGTCGAGCAGGGCCAAGGCGACGCCGGCCCCGGTTGTGCGCTCGAGCAGCGCGGCGAGCTCTTCGTACAGCGCGGTCCTGTTCCCCAGCCCTGTCAGGGGATCGCGCCGCGCAGCACCCAGTGCTTCGCCTTCCCGCTTCTTCAACCGCGCCATGTTGTGGCGCTGGTCCGCTCCGGTGAGCAAGCCACGGGCGACGACCGCCGCTGCCGTGATCGTGACGAGCGCCATCTGCACCCGGCTCAGGGGCTCGCCGCGGGCCAGCATGATCACCACGTAGAGCGAGGAGGGGACGAGCGTGAGCAGCGGAGCGGCCATCTCGAGCAGGCTCGGTGCTTCCGGTTCCCGTTCGACCAGGTGAGCAGCGCGACGGCCCTGCAGCGGGGCGAGCGCGACGAGGACCAGCCCGGCCTGGGACGCCACCGCCGGCCAGGAGGTGGGCGCGTACCACCCGTCGAGCGTGGCGACCGCGTATCCCACGTCGGACAGCGTCAGCAGGGCGAGGCCGGTGCCGGCTGCTCGCAGGAACGGGCGGAGGTCCTCTTGGGCCCGGGGGAGGACGGCCACGAGCACGGCGAGGACGAACACCGAACCGAGCGGGTAGCCGAGTGCCGCGGCCCGCGCGACCAGGGTCGCGCCGCTGGTGCGGGCCATGTCGAGCATCAGCCCGGAGAGCACGAAGCCGAGGGCAGTGACCGCGATGACCGCGTCGGTGAGCGCCATCAGCCGCCACGGTGCCTCCGTGGGGTGGCGGGGGAGCGCGAGCAGGCCGGCTGCCGCGAGCGGGCCGTAGCAGAGGTAGACCCAGTCAGCTGCTCCTCCGGGCGGTGACGGGTGGCCCGTCAGCACGAGGTGCGCGGTGGCCAGCACCCCCGACACGATGCCGACGAGGAGCGCCGCTGCGAGCAGCACCCTGGAGGTGCGCCCGGGTGCTTGGCCGATCCGGAGCAGGACCACGACGGCGAGAACGGCCGTTCCCGATCGGATGCCGTAGGACACGGCCGGCGACAGGGTGACCGCCAGCACCGACACGAGCGCCGCGCAGGCAACCAGGGCGCGACGGGTCAGGAGCACACCTCAGTGTTGACCCGGGTCACACCCACCTCAGGGGAACGCGGGGAGATGGTGCGGTGCCCACCCGTTCAGGCCACCTGGGTATGGCTCGTCGTGGCTAGCCTCGAGCCAGTCTGGGGAGCGTCTGGCCGTCGACGCGCCACACGGTCCACTCGTCCTGAGGCAGCGCACCCAGGGAGCGGTAGAAGCCCTGCGCGGGGGTGTTCCAGTCGAGCACCCACCACTCGAACCGGGTCCACCCGTTCGCCTCGGCGGTCCGTGCGAGCTCGACGAGCAATGCCTTGCCCAGCCCGGTGCCACGCGCCTCCGGGCGGACGAACAGGTCCTCGAGCCACAGGCCGGGTCGACCGGTCCAGGTGCTGAAGGTCCGGTACCAGAGGGCGAAGCCGACGACCACCCCCTCGTGCTCGGCCACGTGGCAGCTCGCGACGTGGTCGGCACCGAAGAGCGCCTCGTGGAGGTCCTCCTCAGACGCCTTCACGGCATCGGGCTCCTTCTCGTACACCGCCAGTGCACGCACCAGCTCGAGCAGGACCGGGACGTCGGCCGAGGTGGCCGGCCGGATCACTGGTTCCACCCCGTCAGCGCCGGGCAGTCGTGCTCGTGCCCGAGGACGCCGATGCCGCACGGCTGGAGCACCAGGTGCCGAGCGTCTCGCGGCTCGAGCTCCAGGTAGACCGCGGTCAGGACCCGAAGCACATGACCGTGAGCCACGAGGCAGGTGTCGCCCTGCTCCGGGACCCGGTTGAGGACCCTGCGTGCGCGGGCGGCGACCTGCTTCAGGGTCTCGCCGAGCGGCACGTCGTCCCACACGCTCCAGCCGGGGCCCATGTCCCGGGTCCGCTTGCCCTCCGCCGGTCCGTAGTCCCACTCCATGAGGTCGTCGTCGAGCTCCGGGGTCAGCCCTGCCAGCTCTGCGGTGTGCCGGGCACGCTGCAGCGGGCTGCTCAGCACCAGTGCCCACGGCCGTTGCAGCCGTCCCTTCAGCTCCCGCGCCGCGGCCTCGCCCTCGGGCAGCAACGGCAGGTCCGTCCGGCCCGTGTGCTGGCCCGTCCGTGACCACTCCGTCTCCCCGTGCCGCACCAACCAGATCTCGCCCATGCCGAGCAGCCTCGCACGCGGGTCAGGCGCGGTGGGAGGCGTAGA
Organism: Frankiales bacterium; assembly: GCA_025464795.1. Lineage (GTDB taxonomy): Bacteria > Actinomycetota > Actinomycetes > Mycobacteriales > SCTD01 > RYN-111. The sequence goes on along the minus strand of JAODNB010000152.1, from coordinate 1,163 downwards.
AGGCCTGACAGGCCTCGTACGTGGGAAGCAGTCCGCTGGCCTGCGCCTCGGCCAGGGTGGGCGCCGCGGCGTCCTTGTCCGACAGCAGGTGCTCGACGTCGTCGGGAAACGGCAGCGCGAGGTCAGCGTCCAGGGGATGCACGCCGTGCTCACCCGTCGGGTTGTACGGCTCACTGCACAGGTACGTCACGTTGGCGTCGTCCGTCAGCGCGAGGAACGCGTGGCCGAGGCCCTCGCTGAGGTAGACGGCCCTGCGGTCGACGTCGTCGAGCTGCACCGCGTCGCACACCCCGAACGTGGGCGAGCCGACGCGGATGTCGATGATGACGTCGAGGACGGCGCCCCGGGTGCAGTAGACGTACTTCGCCTGGCCGGGCGGGACGTCCGCGAAGTGGACGCCGCGCAGGGTGCCCCTGGACGAGACCGAGTGGTTGGCCTGCTTCACGACGAGGTCATGCCCCACCGCCTCGCGGAAGACCGGAGCCTTGAACCACTCGAGGAAGACGCCCCGCGGGTCGGGGCGCTGGATCGGGGTGAACACCCAGGAGTCCGGGACCTGAAGCTCGTCGACCTGCATGAGATCAGCCTAGTTTGCCGAGGAAGCCACGGGTCCGCTCGTGCTGCGGGTCGTCGATGACCTGCTTCGGCTCGCCCTTCTCCACCACGACGCCCCCGTCCATGAACACCACCGTGTCGCCGACGTCGCGGGCGAACGTCATCTCGTGGGTCACGACGACCATGGTCATGCCGTCCGCGGCCAGCCCGCGCATCACGTCGAGGACGTCGCCGACGAGCTCTGGGTCCAGCGCCGACGTGGGCTCGTCGAACAGCATGAGCTTGGGCTGCATCGCCAGCGCCCGGGCGATCGCGACGCGCTGCTGCTGACCACCGGACAGCTGAGCGGGGTAGGCGTCGACCTTGTCCGCGAGCCCGACCCGGCGCAGGAGGGTCCGGCCCCGCTCGAGCGCTTCGGCCCTGCTGAGACCCCGTACCCGCTGGGGCGCTTCGATGATGTTGCCGAGGGCGGTCATGTGCGGGAAGAGGTTGAAGCGCTGGAAGACCATGCCGATGTCGGCGCGCGCCGCGGCGGTCTCCTTCTCCTTCAGCTCGTACAGCTTGTCGCCCTGCTGTCGGTACCCGACCAGCTGCCCGTCGACCGACAG
>JAODNB010000150.1 GCA_025464795.1 Frankiales bacterium | reverse complement strand
CCGAGCAGCGACGTCAGGGAGCCCATCTTCTTGATCTGGTGCATCTGCTCGAGGAAGTCCTCGAGGTCGAAGCCGTCGCCGGACTGCAGCTTCGCGGCCGCGCGCGAGGCCGTTTCCTCGTCGAAGTGCTTCTCGGCGGTCTCGATGAGGGTGAGGACATCGCCCATGCCCAGGATGCGCGAGGCCATCCGCTCGGGGTGGAAGACGTCGAAGTCGCCGAGCTTCTCGCCGGTGGAGGCGAACATGATCGGCTGGCCCGTGAGGTGCCGGACCGACAGCGCGGCTCCGCCACGGGCGTCTCCGTCGAGCTTGGTGAGGACGACGCCGGTGAAGCCCACGCCTTCCTGGAACGCCTGCGCGGTGGTGACCGCGTCCTGACCGATCATGGCGTCGACGACGAACAGCACCTCGTCGGGCTGGACGGCGGCGCGGATGTCGATGGCCTGCTGCATCATGTCGGCGTCGATACCGAGACGGCCGGCCGTGTCGACGATGACCACGTCGAACTGCATGCGCTTCGCGTGCTCGATGCCCTGCTCCGCCGCGAGTACGGGGTCGCCGACGCCGGAGCCCGGGAAGGGCGCGAAGACGTCGACGCCCGCCTGGCCTCCGACGACCTGGAGCTGCGTCACGGCGTTGGGCCGCTGGAGGTCGCAGGCGACGAGCAGCGGTGCGTGTCCCTGTGCCTTCAACCACTTCGCGAGCTTGCCGGCGAGGGTCGTCTTACCGGCCCCCTGAAGACCCGCGAGCATGATGACGGTCGGCGGGTTCTTGGCGTAGCGCAGCAGCCGGGTCTCGCCGCCGAGGATCCCGACGAGCTCCTCGTTGACGATCTTGATGACCTGCTGCGCCGGGTTGAGCGCCTTCGACACCTCTTCGCCGACGGCCCGTTCCTTCAGCGCGGTGATGAACGCCTTGACGACCGGCAGGGCCACGTCGGCCTCGAGCAGGGCGATCCGGATCTCGCGCGCGGTCGCGTCGATGTCGGCCTCGGACAGCCGACCCTTGCCGCGCAGGGAGGTGAAGACCTTGTCGAGCCGGTCGCTCAGGGTGTCGAACACGCTGTCAGCCTAAGGGAGGACGGCGAGCAGGTCGGCCTCGAGCGCAGCTCGGACAGCAGGGTCGGTCAGGAGCGACACGTAGAAGGCGTCCACCACGTCGGCACCCAGCGTCGAGATGTGCGCCGACCGGACGTCGAGCCCGTAGGTCTCGAACACGCTCGTGATCCGGTGCAGCACCCCCAGCTCGTCCGGAGCGCGGACCTCGACGACGGTCGACGTCTCCGAGGCACCGTCGACCAAGCGGACCGTCGACAGTGCGGCCGGAGCACCTGCACGGGCGTACGCCGCCTCACGAGCTTGCAGCCTCTCGGCCAGCGGCAGCGTCCCCTCCGCAGCGTGCCGGAGGTCATCGCGCACCACAGCCCAGTCGGGGAAGGCCCCGAACCGCGGGGCGACGCGGAACACCGTCACCGCCGTAGCCCCGCGCGCGAAGCCGGAGGCGTTCCGGACGTCGAGGCGGTGCAGGGCGAGCACCCCGGCGGCCAGGGACAGCAGTCCCGGACGGTCAGGCGCGACGACGGTGACCATCTCCCCGTCCGCCTCGAGAGCCAGCTCGCCACGGGAGACCAGAGCCTCCTGCGCCTCGGTCAGAGCGGCAGGCGCGGGCTTGGGCGCACCCACCAGCAGGGCACCAGCGCGCCGCACCAGCTCACCGATGAGCTGTTCCTTCCAGGAGCTCCACGCCGCGGGCCCGGTCGCGTGCGAGTCCGCCTCGCTCAAGGCGTGCAGCAGCTCGAGCACCTCGACGGACCCCACCGCGTCAGCGACCCCGCGGGCCGTGGCGGGGTCGTCGAGGTCGCGTCGCGTCGCCACATCGGGAAGGAGCAGGTGGTGGCGCACCATCGCGACGAGCGTGTCGGTGTCCGCGTCAGGCAGGCCGAGTCGGGGACCGATCTCCGCAACCAGCCGCATGCCCACGTCGGTGTGGTCTCCGGGAAGGCCCTTGCCGATGTCGTGGAACAGCGCGCCGAGCAGCAGCAGGTCGGGGCGGCCGACGCGACGGGTGAGCGCCGCGGCGCCGGCGGCGGCCTCGACGAGGTGGCGATCGACCGTGAAGCGGTGGTAGCTGTTGCGCTGGGGCTTGCTGCGCACGTGGTTCCACTCAGGGATCAGCGGCACCAGCAGCTCGGCCTGGTCGAGCGCCTCGAAGACCGCGACCGCGCCGTACCCAGCAGACAGCAGGCCGACGAAGCTGTCCAGGGCCGACGCCGGCCACGGCGTCGCGAGCGGCGGGCACTCCGCGAGCCGTGTGAGGGTGATCGGCGCGATCGGCAGGCCGGCGCGGGCGGCAGCCTCCGCCACGCGCAGCACCAGGCACGGGTCATCCTCCGGGGTGGCGTCGCGGGCGAGCACCACCTCGCCGTCCTGCTCGACGACATCGTCCGCGAGGGGACGTCGTGTCGGGCCGGCCGGGCCGCGCAGTCCCAGCATCCGACGCTTGGGAGCCGCCGCCGCGACGCGTCGCCAGGTCGTGTCGCCGGCGTAGGCGATCGTCCGACCCGCACTCGAGACGGCAGCCATGAGGGCATCGGCGTCGGCGAAGCCCAGAGCGAGCGCCAGTCCGTCCTGCTCCTGCATCAGCAGCCGGTCGACGACCCTTCGGCCAGCACTGCCGGTCCGCCGCTGCAGCTCACCGCGCACGTCCAGCAGGGTGGTGTAGGCAGCACGCACCGCCTCGCTAGGCGCATCTGCGACCTGGGCCACGGCAACGGCGTGCATGGCGTGCACGTCGCGCAGACCGCCCCTGGCCTCCTTGAGGTCTGGCTCCAGGAGGAAGGCGACCTCCCCGAACTGCCGGGCGCGAGCGTCCACCGCCTCACGGAGCTCGGGCAGGCGCTTGGAGGCACCTGCCCGCCAGGCGGCCCGCGTCGAGGAGACGAGCCGCGCGGCCAGCTCCGCATCCCCGGCCACGTAGCGCGCGTCCAGCAGGCCAAGGGCGGCCTTGAGGTCGTCCTTCGCCACGGAGACGGCCTCATCCACGGTGCGCACCGAGTGGTCGAGCCCGACCCCCGTGTCCCAGACCGGGTACCAGACCTTGTCGGCCAGCGCACTGACGTCCGAGCGCCCGTCGTGCACCAGCACCAGGTCCAGATCGCTCCCCGGAGTGGGATCCTGTCGACCGAGGCCACCGACCGCGACCAGCGCCACTCCCTCACCGGGCTCCCCGAGCAGAGACGCGAGCCAGGAGTCGTACAGAGCCGTGAGAGCAGCCCTCAGCTCGGCGCCGACCAGGTCGTCCCGGCCCAGGAGGGCTTCGCGCTCAGCCTTCACAGGGCTTCGGGGCCCCGCTCGCCGGTGCGCACCCGCACGACCTCGTCGACGGGAGTGCTCCAGACCTTGCCGTCGCCGATGGAGCCTGTGTTCGCCGCCTCGACGATGGCAGTGATGACGCGCGAGGAGTCGACGTCGTCCACCAGCACCTCCACCCGGACCTTCGGCACGAAGTCGACGGTGTACTCCGCCCCGCGGTAGACCTCGGTGTGGCCGCGTTGCCGGCCGAAGCCCTGGACCTCACTGACGGTCATGCCGGCGATGCCCGCGGCCTCGAGAGCCGTCTTCACGGCGTCGAGCTTGAACGGCTTGATGACGGCCGTGACGAGCTTCATGTCCAGTCCTTCTTCGAGGGGTCAGCGGTGCAGCGTGCGGACGGAGCCGCTGTCATAGGCGGACTCCGCATGCAGAGCCTGGTCGAGTCCGGTGTGCTCGTCCTCCTCCGACACGCGCAAGGTCATGACGCGGTCGACGGCCTTGGCGATCCCGAACGACGCAGCGAAGGCCCAGGAACCAGCGGCGAGGACGGCCACGGCCTGACGACCGAGGAGCCAGAAGCCGCCGCCGTAGAGCAGGCCCTCGTGGCTCACCCCGGGGTTCACGGCGTGCGATGCCGCGAGGCCGAGGAACACCATCCCGACGACGCCCCCGACCAGGTGCACGCCGACCACGTCGAGCGAGTCGTCGTACCCGAGCTTGTACTTCAGCTGGACCGCACTGAGGCAGATCCCACCGGCGAGAGCTCCGAGAGCGAGCGCCGGGAACGGCTGCAGGAAGCCGCAGGCAGGCGTGATGGCGACGAGGCCGGCGATGGCCCCGGACGCGCCGCCGAGGGTGGTGGCAGACCCGGTCTTCCAGCGCTCGAGAGCGAGCCAGGACAGCATGCCGCCGACGCCCGCCAGGTGGGTCGCGACGAGCGCGTTCACGGCGAGGCCGTCGGCGTGCAGCGCCGAGCCCGCGTTGAACCCGAACCAGCCGAACCACAGAAGTCCGGCTCCCAGCAGCGTCAGCGGCAGCGAGTGCGGCGGCATCGCCTCCTTCGGCCAGCCCATCCGCTTGCCGACGACGAGGGCCAGGGCCAGACCTGCTGCGCCGCAGTCGATCTCGACGACCGAGCCACCAGCGAAGTCGAGGACGCCGAGCTGCGCCATCCAGCCCTGAGGGGAGAACGCCCAGTGCGCCAGCGGCGCGTACACGACCACCGACCACAGCACGATGAAGGCCACGAAGGCGCCGAAGCGGACCCGGTCGGCCACAGCCCCTGCGATGAGGGCGGCGGTGATGACGGCGAACATCATCTGGAAGGCCATGAAAAGCAGCGGCGGCACGGTGAGGGCGAACCCCGGTACTGGCTCGGTCGTGTGCGCAAGGCCGGTGAACCGGAAGCCGCCGAGCAGACCGTTGCCGTCTCCGAAAGCGAGGGTGTAGCCCACCACCACCCACGTCACCGAGACGACACCGATGCACACGTAGTTCT
>JAODNB010000114.1 GCA_025464795.1 Frankiales bacterium | reverse complement strand
GCCGACCAGGTGTGCCGCAGCAGCGAGGGCGGCGAGGGACTGAAGCCGTGTCACGTCGACCTCGCCGAGCAGGACCGCAGGAGTAGCCGACAGCTCGACGGTGGACAGCCCGATCGCGAGGTCAAGGGTCTTCCTCGTCGTCACGGTGGCATCGGCGGTCGCCACCTCGTACACCTTGCCGCCTACGACCACGAGCAGGCGAGCGGACAGGTGGGCATCGAGCACGTTGATCGCCGTGCCGGTCAGAGCCCCCTCAGCGAATGTGATCCCGTCCGTCTCCAGGGCGACCGCGACCAGGGTCGACCCGTCTGCCACGGAGGCGAGCAGGGGAGCGGAGATCCCCTGCAGCGCAAGGGGAGTGAGCACCGCGGTGGACAGCAGCGGCGCGCACAGCAGGGCCCGGCCGGTCTCCTCGAGCGCGACCACGAGCTCGACGGTGGTCAGTCCCTGACCGCCCTGCTCCTCCGGCACCAGCAGGCCGAGCAGGCCCAGCTCGGAGCCGAGCTGCTTCCAGACGTCGGGGTCGTAGCCGAGGCCGTCGTCGGCGAGTCGACGGACGTCGGCCTCCGTCGAGCGGTCGGCCAGGAAGCGGCGGACCGAGAGCCGGAACTCCTGGCGCTCGGCGGGCGTGGTCAGGAGGTCAGTCACGGGGGAGCCCCAGGATCCGCTCGGCGATGAGGTTCTTCACGATCTGCGTGGTGCCGGCGACGATCGTCGTCTGCCGGGCGGTGAGGTACTCGCGGGAGGCGCCCGCGGTGAAGCCGTCGTCAAGACCACCCAGGCCGGCGAGCGACGTGCGGGTGGAGGACACGTGCTGGGTGGCCTCGCTCCACATCAGCTTGATGACCGACTGCTCCGCTCCGGGTGGGTCCCCGGCGGCGAGACGGGTGAGCATCTCGTCGCCCAGGAACCCTCCGACCCGGCACTCGACGAAGCGGTCGATCAGCTCGTCGGCCAGCAGCGGGTCCAAGGCGGGTGCCTGGTGGGCCGCGATGATCTCGCGCACCTCCTCCTCGAGCCGACCGGCGAGGGCGGCGACGCCCGCCCGCTCGTGACCCAGGGTGGACGTGGCGACACCCCAGCCGCCGTTGAGCGGACCGATGAGGTTGGTGACCGGCACCCGTACGTCGGTGAAGAAGACCTCGGCGAACTCGGCCTCCCCCGTGATCATGCGGATCGGCCGGACCTCGATCCCGGGTGAGGTCATGTCGACCTCGAGGGCGGAGATGCCGCGGTGCTTCGGCGCGTTGACGTCCGTCCGGCACAGCAGCTCCATGTGGGTGGCGTGCATGCCCGAGGAGGTCCAGGTCTTCTGACCGTTGACCACGAAGACGTCGCCGTCGAGGTCGGCGCGGGTGCGGAGGGAGGCGAGGTCGGAGCCGGAACCCGGCTCGCTGAAGCCCTGGCACCAGATCTCCTCGGCCTGCAGGATCTTCGGCAGGTGGGCGCGCTGCTCCTCGGTGCCGAAGGCGATGAGCGTGGGGCCCACGTTCTTCAGCCCGAGGATGCCGGGCAGCACCGGAACGCCATAGGTCCCGAGGACCTCGTCGCAGGCGAGCATCTCGAGGATCCCGAGACCACGGCCGCCGTACTCCTCGGGCCAGGTCGGCGCAGCCCACCGCTCCTTCTGCATGGTGCGCTGCCAGTCGAGCTTGGCCTCCCACGTCGTGGGGTCGGCCCAGCGGTGCGTGAAGGCGGGCCAGGCGACCGCGAGGAACGCGGACAGCTCTTCGGCGGGGGTCATGGAGGGGCCTCTCGATCAGACTGCGCGGTTGAGGTTGCCCTGGTCGACAGGCAGGACGGTGCCGGTGATGTAGCGGGACTCGTCGCTGGCGAGGAACAGCAGCGCGTTGGCGATGTCGTCGACGTGCACCCAGGGCTGGCCCATCGGCATCATCGAGCGGAAGCCCTCGACGCAGTCCTCGAGCGTGGGCTCGGCCAGATCAGGGCGGAAGAGCTTGAACTGCTGGGTGTTCGCCGTGACCATCGGCGTGTCAACCGTCCCCGGCGCGATCGTGTTCACGCGGATCTGGCCCGAGGCGAGCTCGTTCGCGAGCGTCTTGGCCAGCTGGACGACGGCCCCCTTGGCTGCCGAGTAGGCCCCGAGGTGCGGGACGCCCTTGAGGCCGGCGCCGGAGCTGATGACGACGATCGAGCCGCCGTTGCCGGCAGCGAGCATGGGTGGCACCACGACCGACAGGGTGTTCCAGACGCCGGTGAGGTTGATGTCGATGACGTCATGCCACTCGTCGGCCGGGATCTTCCAGAGGGGACGGGCGGGCGGGGAGACCCCCGCGCTCGCGCACACGACGTCGAGCCGACCGAACGCCCCCACGCCCTCGTCCACGACTGCCTGCAGGGCGTCGCGGTCGCGCACGTCAGCCACGCGGGCGACGACTCGCCTGCCGGTGGCCTCGACGAGTGCGGCCGTCTCAGCGAGCTCCTCCTTCGTGCCCATGGGGTAGCCCATGGAAGCGACGGGAGCGGCGATGTCGAGAGCGATGATGTCCGCGCCCTCTTCAGCGAGACGGACGGCGTGAGCACGGCCCTGGCCGCGCGCCGCGCCGGTGACGAGCGCGACCTTGCCCTCGACTCGACCCGACATCGCCCAAACATACAACTGTTCCGGCGTGTTCTGGGAAGATCTGCGGAGAGGGCAATCATTGAACTAGTCAGCCTTCATTCCCGCCTAGAGACCTGATTGTGACCCTAGCTTGAGCGCTCAAACTCGGACCTTTTGCCGGATCAGGAGAATCAGTTCAAGGATTTCATCGCCATTCGCAGAGCAGGGCCCTATGGTCCCTGGTTGAGAGACCTACCTCACAGCCGAAGTCGGAGGGCGCATGACTCAGCACCTGGTGTTCTTGCTGCTCGGTGTGAGCAGTGGTGCGGTCTTCGCTGCTCTGGCACTGGGTCTGGTCGTGACGTACCGCAGCTCGGGTGTGATCAACTTCGCCACCGGCAGCATCGCGCTGCTCACGGCCTACAACTACGGCTACCTGCGGCAGGGCCAGGCGTTCTCGCCGATCCCCGGCACGCGCAAGGTGATCGAGCTCCACCATGTGTTCGGGTTCTGGAGCGCGCTGGTGGTGTCGCTGCTCGTGGCTGCGCTTGTCGGCCTGCTGCTGCACCTGGTGGTGTTCCGCCCGCTGCGCAACGCGCCTCCGGTTGCCCGCGCCGTCGCCTCGCTGGGCATCTCCGTGATCATCACCTCAGACATCACCGCACGGCTCGGCACGACGGGTGTGGCAGTCCAGCCGATCTTCCCCGTCGACAGCTGGACGGTGTTCGGGGTGCGGCTCTCCGCCGACCGCATGTACCTGGCTCTCACCATCATCCTGACCGCCGTCGTCCTGGGTGCGCTGTTCAAGTTCACGCGCTTCGGGCTCGCGACGCGGGCCGCCGCCGAGAGCGAGAAGGGCGCTTACGTCAGCGGCATCTCGCCCGACCGCATCGCAGCGTTCAACTGGATGCTGAGCACGGCGGTCGCGGGTCTCGCTGGGATCCTCATCGCGCCGATCGTCCAGCCGGTCCCGATCGCCTACGTCCTGTTCACGGTGCCGGCGCTGGCTGCCGCCATCATGGGGCGCTTCCAGTACCTCGGCGCGGCGGTCTTCGCGGGCATGGCCATCGGCATGCTCCAGTCGGAGGCGACCTTCCTGCAGACGAAGTACACCTGGCTGCCGGCCTCAGGCCTTCCTGAGCTGATCCCGCTGATCCTTGTGATGCTGGTCCTGGTGGTGCGTGCCCAGCCGCTGCCGAGCCGCGGTGCGCTCATCGTCCGCAGCCTGGGCAGGGCGCCGCGACCGCACCACCCGTGGTTCTCCGCCGCGGTGCCGACCGCGTTCGCCGTCGTCGGTCTGCTCACGTTCAACGACCGCTACCGGCTCGGGCTCATCACGAGCCTCATCTTCGCCGTCATCGGCCTGTCGCTCGTCGTGGTCACCGGCTACGCAGGGCAGGTGTCGCTCGCCCAGCTGACCCTGGCGGGTGCAGCCGGGTTCCTGCTCGGTCCGCTCGTGGACGACTGGGGCCTGCCCTTCCCGATCGCCCCGCTCGTTGCTGCGCTGCTCACCGCGGTGCTGGGCGTGATCATCGGGCTACCGGCCCTGCGCATCCGTGGCCTCACGGTCGCCGTGGTGACACTGACCCTGGCCTACACGCTGGAAGCGGTCTGGTTCCGGAACCTCGACTTCGTGACGAGCAGCGGCATCGCCATCAAGGACCCGAAGCTGTTCGGGTACAACCTCGGTATCGGGTCCGGCGCCGACTACCCTCGCGTGCGCTTCGGGCTGCTGGTGCTGGCTGTGCTGGTGGTCGTCGCGCTCGGCGTGGCCAAGCTGCGCACGAGCCGGCTCGGCTCCCAGATGCTGGCGGTCCGAGCGAACGAGCGCTCGGCCGCCGCGGCAGGCATCGACGTCGTGCGCACCAAGCTCTTCGCCTTCGCGATCGCGGCGTTCATCGCGGGCCTCGGCGGCAGCCTGCTCGCCTACCGGCAGACGACCGTCACCTACGAGTCGTTCACGGCGCTCGGCGGGCTCGCGCTGTTCACCACGGTCTACCTCGCCGGCATCACGTCCGTGAGCGGCGGCATCCTGGCCGGCATCATGGCCTCGGGCGGTCTGCTCTACATCGCCATCGATGAGACCTTCTCGACCGGCATCTGGTACGACGTGATCTCCGGGATCGGGCTGATCCTCACCGTCGTGCTGAACCCGGAAGGCATCGTCGGTCCGGCCCACGCGCTCGTCGAGCAGCGGCGCAGCAAGCGACGTGGCGAGCTGTCCGAGGTCATCGTCGAGGGACCGCTGGGCGCCCGCGACCGCGCACTGAAGGCTGCCGCAGCCGACGCTCCGGTGGCGCTCTCGTTGCGCGGGATGTCCGTCCGCTACGGCGGGGTCGTGGCCGTGAACGACGTCTCCCTCGAAGTCCCCCAAGGCTTGATCGTCGGGCTCATCGGCCCGAACGGCGCCGGCAAGACGACCCTCATCGACGCGATCAGCGGCTTCGCCCCGAGCGAGGGCAGCGTGCTCCTCGAGGGGGAGTCCATCACCGACCTCAAGCCCTTCGGCCGCATCCGGGCCGGCATGGGCAGGACCTTCCAGGCCATCGAGCTGTACGACGACCTCAGCGTCGAGGAGAACGTCTCGGTCGGCCTGACGGCCGCCACCGGTCGCATGGAGCGCACGTCCGAGGAGATGCTCAGCATCATCTTCGCGCTGCTCAAGCTCGAGCAGGTGCGAGACCGGCCGGCGGGCGAGCTCTCCCAGGGTCAGCGCCAGCTGGTGTCCATCGCACGCGTGCTGGCAGGACGCCCCCGGGTCCTGCTGCTGGACGAGCCGGCGGGCGGCCTTGACGCCACCGAGAGCCACTGGCTGGGCGACCGGTTGCGCGACATCCGCGACAGCGGCATCACGATCGTGATGGTCGACCACGACATGAGCCTGGTGCTGTCGCTGTGCGACCAGATCCACGTCCTCAACTTCGGTGAGGTCATCGCCAGCGGCACACCCGCGGAGATCCGGGCCAACCGCGACGTCGCTGCCGCCTACCTCGGTAGCACCCACGCAGAGGAGGTCCCGGCATGACGCCCCCCGAGTCCATGCCCGAGCCCACAGCCGTTCTGGAGTGCCGCGGCGTGTCCGGCGGGTACGGCCCGGTCACCGTCGTTCGTCCGCTCGACCTCTCCCTGGCCGGCGGCACCGTCCTTGCCCTGCTCGGTCCGAACGGCGCCGGCAAGACCACCCTGATGCTGACCCTGGCGGGACTGCTTCCGCGCGTGGACGGCGAGGTACTGGTGGACGGCAACGCGCTGCCCAGCAACCGTCCCGGAGCGGCCAACCGCGCAGGCATGGTGCTGGTCCCGGACGACCGCGCGCTGTTCACCTCGCTGAGCGTCCGGGAGAACATCACCATCGCCCGCCGCGGCAACGGGCCGACGCTCGACGAGCTGCTCGACCTGTTCCCGGCCCTCAAGCCCCGCCTGGGCATCGCTGCCGGCTCCCTGTCCGGCGGCGAGCAGCAGATGCTCGCCATGGCTCGGGGCATGGCCCAGAAGCCGCACGTCCTGCTCATCGACGAGATGAGCATGGGACTGGCACCCGTCATCGTCGAGGACCTGCTCCCGGTCGTCCGCAGCATCGCGGACGAGACCGGCGCCGTGGTCGTCCTCGTCGAGCAGCACGTCCGTCTCGCCCTCGAGGTCGCAGACCGCGCCCTCGTGCTCGTGCACGGCGCCATCACGCTCGAGGGCTCCGCCGGGGAGCTGGCGGCTGACCCCGCCAGCCTCGAGGCCGCCTATCTCAGCGCCCCTGACCCGGTGTCCGCCTAGACCAACGCACCACGTACAGAGCTCGCCTTCGAAGCACGTCCACCACAGAACACAGGAGAACATCTTGACGCACGACAAGTCACGAGGCCGCACGGTCGTCTTCGGCGCGGGCATCCTTGTCGCCGCACTCGCCCTTGCGGGCTGTGGGGGGAGCAGCAACAGCGCGACCCCCGGCGCCAGTGCCAGTGCGGGAGGGAGCAGCAACGCCGCTCTCGGCCCGGACAAGAAGGCGTCAGGTGAGCCCGTCCTCATCGGTTCGGTCAACGACGGTGTGTCCGCGGCCATCGACACGTCGAAGGAGGCCGCGGCGGCTGACGCCGTCGTGAAGTACGCGAACGACCACCTCGGCGGCATCGGCGGACGCCCGATCAAGCTCGTCCACTGCGAGACGAAGGCGTCCCCGACGACCGACTGCGGCAACCAGTTCGTCACCGCCAAGGTCATCGCTGTCGCCAGCGGTTCGCTCGGCCAGACCGAGCCGGTCATCAAGCCGCTCAACGCGGCCGGCATCCCGGTGGTCGACATCCTCAACCAGAGCCCCGGTTTCCTGGGCAGCAAGATCGACTTCACGCTGTCCAACCCGCTGAACGCGTTCGGTGGCCCGGCGATCTACGCGAAGAAGAACGGCATCAAGAAGGCTGCTCTGGTCGTCATCGACGTGCCGGCAGCCATCGAGCCGGCAAAGCAGCTCGCGCCGCTCCTGTTCGGCAACGCCGGTGCGACCGTCGACGTCATCGGTGGTGCCCCGGGTGCTGCTGACCTGACACCGATCATCCAGGCCGAGGAGGCCAAGAAGCCGGGCATGTACCACGTGATCGGCAACCCGTCGTTCTGCGCCTCGGTGCTCAAGGCCATCAAGACCCTCGGCATCAAGTCGCCGGTCACGGGCATCGACCGCTGCCTCGACAAGACCAGCGCCTCCTCGATCCCCGGTGGCTTCAAGGGCATGACCGTCTTCACGCCGGCCAACCTCGACCCGACCAGCCCCGAGTTCAAGCTCTACGACGCCATCCGCACGACGTACTCGCCGGACGTCACCTCTGACGCCGTCTACTCGACGGGCTACCAGGCCATCCTCGGCCTGATCCGTGTGCTCAACGCCGCGAACCTGACCGACTTCACGCCGGCTGGTGTGGCTGCCGCGATCACGTCCGCTCCGCCGGTCGACCTGCCGCTCGGTGGCGGCGGGCAGTTCCAGTGCAACGGCAAGCAGATCTTCATCTCGGCCCAGATCTGCTCCAGCGGCGGCATCACCGCAGACGCGACGGCCGACGGTGGCGTGGAGAACTTCACGACCATCTCCGACCCGTCGATCTACGCCCCGCCGACCAAGAAGTAGCTCGGTAACGACGAAGCGGCCGTCATCCCTCGGGATGGCGGCCGCTTCGCGTTCGCCTACGGGACCAGCACGACCTTGCCGATCGCCTGCCGGTCGGCGACGTGCCGGAGTGCAGCAGCCGCCTGGTCCAAGGGGTACGTCCGCGACACCGTCGGGTGCAGGTGACCGTCGGCCAGCAGGACCAACAGCTCCTGCTGAGCCTGCGCCGCCTGCTCGGGGTGGGCGGCGTTGAACGCCCGAAGGTCGAAGCCTCGCACGATGACCTGCTTGAGCAGCACCAGGTTCAGCGGGATCGCAGGGATGCTGCCGCTGGCGTACCCGAGGGTGACGAAGCGGCCGCCGGGCCGCAGGCACCGAAGAGCTGTCTCCGACAGCGCACCGCCGACAGGGTCGAGCACGACGTCGACGCCACCGAGCGCCTTCAAGGCGGTGCGCGGGTCGTTGGAGTAGTCGACGAGGACGTCAGCTCGGCCGCAGGCAGCGAGCTTCTCAGGGCTCGACGCGGCCGCGACCACCCGAGCGGCGAGGTGCTTGGCCAGGTCGACGCACGCGAGACCGACGCCGCCCGCCGCTCCGAGCACGAGGACGGTCTCGCCCGCACGGACCTCCGCAACCCGTAGGGCGTGGAAGGCAGTCGTGTACGCGACCAGGAAGCCTGCCGCCACCAGCGGGTCGACCCCGTCCGGCAGCCGGGTGACGGTGTCTGCGGGCAGCGAGACCACCTCGGCGAAGGCACCGGTCATCACGGTGGCGACGACCCGGTCACCCACGTCCAGACCGTGGCCGGCGCGGGTGACCTCGCCGCACAGCTCGCTGCCGGGGATGAAGGGCCGGGGCACGGGGACCTGGTAGCCGTCGGCGACGAGCAGCACGTCGGGGAAGTTGACCGCGGCCGCCAGCACGCGCAGCTGGACCTCGTCCGTCGCCGGCTGCGGCTCGGGGAGGTCCTGCAGGACCAGGGACTCAGGCGGCCCCACCTCGAGGGACACGACGGCTCTCATCAGGTACGTGCCAGACCCGCGCGGCAGAAGGCCAGCAGGTGCTCGACGTCGGCGGCGGACGGCGGGCGGTTGTTGCTCAAGGCGTCGAGCATGGCCGACGTCACCGCTCCGGTGATCACGGCCGCATCTCGCTCCGGGTCGGTGCTCCCGCGCTCCCGCAGCGGCTCGACGAGCAGGGCCGCGAGCAGCTCGTGCAGCTGGCGCGACCGGGCCCCTGTGGCGTCGAGGCTCCTGCTGGCGTTCCACAGGACGGCTCGGGTCGCCGCTGCGATCGAGGGGTCAGAGGCCTGCGATGTCACCGACTCGACGAACACGCGCAGGCACTCATCGGCGGGGGCCGCCTCGACCTGCCGCTGCACGTAGGCCACCAGTCGTCGCTCGCCGTCGTCGACGATCGCGGCCACCAGGTCCTCCTTGCTGGCGAAGTACCGGTAGAAGGCCTGGTTGGACAGGCCCGCGGCCTTGACGATGTCGGCGATCCGCGGCGGCGCATCGGTGCCACCCGCCGTCATCAGCTCGAGCCCGACGTCGAGCAGGCGACGCACGTCCTGCTCGGAGGTCCGGACTCGGGCGTCGACCGCGCGGCGCGCGGCGCGCTGGGCCAGGGACAGCTCGGTCATCGGGTGCTCCTTCGGCTGGGGACTTGATTCTA
This sequence comes from Frankiales bacterium, assembly GCA_025464795.1. Classification (GTDB taxonomy): domain Bacteria; phylum Actinomycetota; class Actinomycetes; order Mycobacteriales; family SCTD01; genus RYN-111. Next base: position 3,862 of record JAODNB010000114.1, on the reverse strand, counting down.
CTCGGAAAGAATGCGATTCTGTCTATCGAGAACGGAGGTCTCCATGGCCATGACAGAGGCGCCCCCCTGGGCGGGCACGCTGAGCACCTGGCTGGACAGCGCCGGGCTCGTGGGCGAAGACCTGGCGATCACCCCGATCACGGGCGGCTCGCAGAACGAGCTGTGGCTGCTCCGTTCGGGCGACACCCAGCTGGTCCTGCGCCGTCCGCCCCTCGGCGCCTCGGCCGGGCGGGTCACGGAGTTCGCCCGCGAGAAGCGGGTGCTGGCGGCGCTGGCGGACACGGACGTCCCGCACGCCCGCCTCGCCGCAGCCTGTGACGACGACAGCGTCATCGGCTCGCCGTTCTACCTGATGCACTTCGTCGACGGGTGGTCACCGGCCAGCTCGACGACGTGGCCGGCCGAGTACGACGACCTGAGCCTGCGACCGCAGCTGGCCTACGAGCTGGTCCGCGGTGCGGCGCTGCTGTCGAAGGTGGACTGGCAGAGCAAGGACCTCGACGACTTCGGCCGTCCCGACGGGTTCCACGAGCGCCAGGTGCCCCGGTGGCTCGACTTCCTCAAGGCCTACTCCTTCCGCGACCTGCCCGGCCTCGACGAGGCTGCCGCCTGGCTCCGGACGCACCAGCCGAAGAGCTACCGGCCCGGCATCCTGCACGGCGACTACCAGTTCGCCAACGTGATGTTCCGACCCGGAGTGCCCGCCGAGCTCGCCGCGATCATCGACTGGGAGATGACCACGGTCGGCGACCCGCTGCTCGACCTCGGCTGGGTCCTCATCTCCTGGGGCGAGGAGGCCGACGACATGGTGAACGCCCGCTACCTCGACCAGACCGGGATGCCCTCGCGGGACGACCTGCTCGAGCACTACGCAACGATCAGCGGCCGTCCGGTCGACGAGATCGACTACTACGTCGTGCTCGCGCGCTTCAAGCTCGCCATCGTGCTGGAGAAGAGCGTGGCTCGCGCGCGGGCGACCGGGAAGACGTTCCACGGCGTGGAGGTGTTCGACCCGCTGGTGCTCGAGCTGATGCGCAAGGCCGCGTCCCTCACGAAGACCACGGCACTGCGGTGACGCTGTCAGGACGAGTCGCCCTCGTCACAGGCGGCTCACGCGGGCTCGGCCGGGAGATGGTGCTCGCGTTCGCTGCTGCCGGCGCGGACGTCGTCATCGCCAGCCGCAACCTGGACTCCTGCGAGAAGGTCGCGGACGAGGTCCGCGCGCTCGGTCGTCGGGCCCTTCCCCTGGCGTGCCACGTCGGACGCTGGGAGGAGATCCCAGCCCTGGTGGAGGCCGCCTACGCCGAGTTCGGCAAGGTCGACGTGCTCGTCAACAACGCAGGCATGTCGCCGGTCTACGACACCGTCTTCGACGTGTCGGAGAAGCTCTTCGACGCCGTCGTCAACCTCAACTTCAAGGGACCGTTCCGGCTCTGCGCCTTGGTGGGGGAGCGGATGGTCCGCGACGGCGGCGGCACGATCATCAACGTCAGCAGCACGGGGTCGCTGCGGTCCCGGCCGGCGATCATCCCCTATGCGGCCTCGAAGGCGGCGCTGAACAGCCTCACCGAGGGCTTCGCGCTCGCCCTCGGCCCGACCGTCCGTGTGAACACGCTGATGCCGGGTCCTTTCCTGACCGACATCAGTGCCGCCTGGGACATGGAGGCCACCGAGGCGGCCATGCAGGCGCACGCCCTCAAGCGCGCGGGCCGACCCGAGGAGATCGTCGGCGCCGCGCTCTACCTCGCCTCCGACGCATCGAGCTTCACCACCGGGGCAACGCTCCGCGTGGACGGCGGGATCCCTTAGACCACAGGAGCACTACATGAGCTGGGACTTCACGACAGAGCCCGAGTTCCAGGCAAAGCTGGACTGGGTGAACGCCTTCGTCCGCGAGGAGGTCGAGCCCCTCGACCTGGTCTGGCCGGGGGACAACTACAAGCCGCTCGACGACGCGCACCGGCGCATCGTCGACCCGCTCAAGCAGCGGGTCCGTGAGCAGGGGCTCTGGGCCTGCCACCTCGGACCTGAGCTCGGCGGCCCGGGGTACGGCCAGCTGAAGCTGGCGATGCTCAACGAGATCCTCGGCCGGTCCATCTGGGGCCCTGTCATCTTCGGGACCCAAGCACCCGACACCGGCAACGCGGAGATCCTGGCCCACTTCGGAACGGAGGCCCAGAAGAAGACGTACCTCCAGCCGCTGCTCGACGGCGAGATCTTCTCCTGCTTCTCCATGACAGAGCCGCAGGGCGGGGCCGACCCCGCGACCTTCGAGACCGAGGCGGTCCGCGACGGCGACGGCTGGGTCCTCAACGGCTGGAAGTTCTTCAGCTCCAACGCCCGCTGGGCCGAGTTCCTCATCGTGATGGCGTGGACCAACCGCGACGCCGGCCTGCACGGTGGCATGTCGATGTTCCTCGTGCCCACGAGCACCCCGGGCGTCGTCATCGAGCGCAACGTCGGGCTCATCGGTGAGTCCGAAGAGGAAGGGGCGCACGCCCTCATCCACTACGACAACGTGCGGGTGCCGCTCGATGCCGTGCTGGGCGGGGAGGGCAAGGCCTTCCACGTCGCGCAGACCCGACTCGGCGGTGGCCGGGTGCACCACGCGATGCGCACGGTCGGCAACTGCCAGCGCGCCCTCGACATGCTCTGCGAACGTGCTCTTTCCCGTACCACCAAGGGATCTCGGCTCGCCGACAAGCAGCTGGTGCAGAGCTACATCGCCGAGTCGTACTCCGAGCTGACCCAGTTCCGGCTGTTCGTCCTCTACACGGCCTGGCAGATCGACCACTACCAGGACTACAGCAAGGTCAAGAAGGACATCGCTGCGATCAAGGTGCTCACACCGAAGGTGCTGCACAGCATCCTGTACCGCTCGATGCAGGTGCACGGCGCTCTGGGCACCAGCAACGAGCTGCCGCTGGCCAGGATGTGGGCGAGGGACCTGCCGTCGATGAGCATCGCCGACGGACCCTCCGAGGTGCACGCGGTCACCGTCGCGCGCGAGGTCCTCAAGGGGTACGAGCCGGCCCCCGGGATGTGGCCCACCGACCACCTCCCGAGCAACCTCGAGGCCGCCCGTACGAAGCTCGGCGTGTGATCCAGGACCTGGCGGGGCGACGGGTCGTCGTCACCGGGGGCGCGAGTGGCATGGGAGCGGGCCTCGTACGCGCCCTTCCGCTGCGAGGCGCGCGGGTCGTGTCGCTCGACGTGACGGAGGCAGCCGGCCGGGCAGTCGCCCAGGCCGCCGGGGCGCACTTCGTCCCCGTCGACGTCTCGGAGCCGGACTCGGTGGCTGCGGCGATGGGTGAGGCTGCAGAGCACCTCGGGGGCCTGGACGTGCTCGTCCACGCAGCTGGGATCGCACCGGCCGGGTCGGGCACCGAGACGGAGCCTGAGCTGTGGGACCGCGTGATGGCAGTCAACGCCCGCGGCACCTACCTCACCAACCGCGCCGCTTTCCCCTACCTGTCGGTCCAGGGCGGACGCGTCCTCAACTTCGCCTCAGCCGCCGGCGTGCAGGGCCATCCCGGCAAGGCGGCCTACGCAGCGAGCAAGGGAGCAGTGCTGGCCTGGACGCGGACAGTGGCCGTCGAGTGGGCGCCGTACCAGATCACCGTCAACGCGATCGCTCCGGCGATCTGGACCCCGATGTACGACACGACCCGAGCTTCGATGTCACTCGAGCAGCTGGCCGCGCACGACGTGATGATGGCGAAGGCCGTGCCGCTCGGTGGTCGGTTGGGTGACGTGGATCGCGACCTCGTGCCCGTCATCGCGTTCCTGTGTGGAGACGGCGCCCGCTTCATGACGGGCCAGGTGCTCGCCGTCGACGGTGGCACCCTCATGCTGCGATGAG
>JAODNB010000058.1 GCA_025464795.1 Frankiales bacterium | reverse complement strand
TTCCGACGACTCTCCTTGTGCAGCAGCACTTCAACACCTTCCGTGACCGCTTCGCGCAGTTCCCCGTGACCGTCCGGGCGACGTCCCGCTTCAACTCCGAGAAGGAGCAGCGGGAGGTGGTCGCCGGCATCACGGACGGCTCGATCGACGTGGTCATCGGCACGCACCGGCTGCTCTCCAAGTCGGTGCAGTTCAAGGACCTCGGCCTCGTGATCGTCGACGAGGAGCAGCGGTTCGGGGTCGAGCACAAGGAGTACCTGAAGGCGATGCGGACGGCCGTCGACGTGCTCACCATGTCGGCGACCCCGATCCCGCGCACCCTCGAGATGTCGCTCACCGGCATCCGCGAGATGTCGACGATCCTCACGCCCCCGGAGGAACGCCACCCGGTGCTGACCTTCGTCGGGCCGTACGACGAGAAGCAGATCGGTGCAGCCATCCGACGCGAGCTGATGCGGGAGGGGCAGGTGTTCTTCCTGCACAACCGCGTGGAGTCGATCGACCGCGCTGCCAAGCGGATCCGCGAGATCGTCCCGGAGGCGCGGGTCGCCGTCGGCCACGGGCAGATGAGCGAGGACGCGCTCGAGCAGGTCATGCTCGGCTTCTGGGACAAGAGCTTCGACGTGCTCGTCTGCACCACGATCGTCGAGTCCGGGCTGGACATCCCGAACGCCAACACCCTGATCGTCGAGCGGGCCGACGCCTTCGGACTGTCGCAGCTGCACCAGATCCGCGGTCGCGTCGGACGAGGCCGGGAGCGGGCGTACGCCTACTTCACCTACCCACCGGAGAAGCCGCTGACGGAGCTGGCGTACGACCGGCTCGCGACGATCGCGCAGAACACCGAGGTCGGTGCCGGTATGGCCGTCGCGATGAAGGACCTCGAGATCCGCGGCGCCGGCAACCTGCTCGGCGGGGAGCAGTCCGGCCACATCGCCTCCGTCGGCTTCGACCTGTACATGCGCCTAGTCGGAGAAGCAGTCGGTGACTTCAAGAAGATGGGCGTCATGCCCGGGGAGGGTGAGGAGGAGCCCGAGAGCTTTGACACCAAGGTCGACCTCCCCATCGACGCCCACCTGCCTCACGACTACGTGCCAGGCGAACGGCTGAGGCTCACGGCCTACCGTCAGATGGCCGGCGCCCTCGACGACGCCGCCCTCCAGGCGGTGCGCGACGAGCTCAAGGACCGCTACGGACCTCTCCCCACGCCCGTCGAGAACCTGCTCGCCGTCGCCGCCTTCCGGAACCTGTGCCGCTCGTTGGGTCTGCGCGAGGTCGCGCTGATGGGCAAGCAGGTCCGCTTCCTCCCGATGCCCCTGCGGGAGTCGCAGGTGCTGCGGCTGACTCGCCTGTACAAGGGGTCGGTCTACAAGCAGGCGCTCGACACCGTGCTCGTCCCGATGCCCATGACCAAGCAGTTCGGCGGTCAGCCCCTGCGCGACCTGGAGCTGCTCGCGTGGGCCCGCGGGCTGCTGGAGGCGGTCCTCGACGTGCCCGCCCCCGCTCATCTGGCACCCTAGACAGGTCTGAACCGACCGAGGAGAACTGTGATCCGCACCCTTCGCCTGCTTGCCCTCGCGGGCTCGACCGCGCTCGTCCTCACGGGCTGCGGCGACGGCACTGTCCGCACGGGCGCTGCCGCTACGGTCGGGAGTGAGCGCATCACCACGACCCAGCTGGAGCAGGTCGTGTCGCGCGGCACCGCGAGCGACCTGGGCAAGAAGGCCTTCGAGACGGACAAGGTCGGGTTGGAACGAAGCGCACTGGCCCGGTTGATCGAGCGCGACCTGCTCACGACGGCAGCGGACAGCAAGCACGAGGAGGTGCACGTGGACGGAGCGGCCATCGACGCCGCGTACGACGCCTACGTTGCCCAGGCCCAGGGCGAGAAGCAGCTCGAGGACGCGGCAGCGCAGGCCGGCATCGCCAAGAGCGACCTGCGCACTGCCATCGGGGACTTCGCCCTCCGTGACGCTGTCGCTGACAAGCTCACCGCCGACATCGCCGTGCCGGACTCCGCGCTGAAGGCGGCCTACCAGTCGAACCTCGCCCAGTTCGACCAGGTCAACTCGGCGCACATCCTCGTCGCCAGCCAGAAGCAGGCCGAGTCGCTGCTCGCCCAGGTCCAGGCCGATCCGACGCAGTTCGCGGCCCTCGCGGCGAAGTACTCCTCCGACACCTCCAACAAGGACAACGGGGGCGCCCTCGGGTTCCAGGGTCGCGGAGCTCTCGAGAAGCCGTTCGAGACGGCCATCTTCAACGGCAAGCCCGGCACCTTCGTGCTGGCCCACACCTCGTTCGGCTGGCACGTGATCCACATCATCGAGCACAAGACGACGACCTTCGAGCAGGCCCGTGCACAGCTGCGTCGCGGTCTGCTCGACCAGCAGCGCCAGGTCGCGCTCGGGGCCTACCTGCAGAAGCTCACCAAGGAGCTCGGCGTCCACGTGAACCCCCGCTTCGGGACCTGGGACCCGGTCAACCAGAGCGTCGTCGGTGCCACGACCTGCCCCGACAGCTCCTTCGTCGCGGAGAGCCCCCGGCCGAACGCGACCCCCACGGCCGACCCCTCCGCCAGCCCCGCCGCCTGCTAGTGGTGGCCGGGGAGCGGCTCGTCGAGGTCGTGGCCGTCATGGACCGGCTCCGATCGGCCGGCGGCTGCCCCTGGGACGCGAAGCAGACCCACGCGTCCCTGATGCCCTACCTGCTCGAAGAGGCCTACGAGGCCTACGAGGCGCTCGAGACGGGGGACCTGGCGCACCTGCGCGAGGAGCTCGGCGACCTGCTGCTGCAGATCGTCTTCCACGCGCGGATCTCCGAGGAACCAAACGATGGGACAGCGTGGTCGATAGATGACGTGGCTGGTGACCTCGTGGACAAGCTCACCCGCCGTCACCCGCACGTCTTCGCCGGCGCCTCAGCGGACGACCTCGAGGGCTCCTGGGAGGATCTCAAGGCAGCCGAGAAGGGCCGGACCTCCGTCACGGAGGGGATCCCGCTCGGCCAGCCCGCGCTGATGCTCGCGGCGAAGCTGCAGCGCCGGGCGGCCAAGCTCGGAGTGCCCTCGATCGCCTACGACGGGGTCGGCGGGGAGCTCTGGGCGCTCGTCGAGAGGTGCACTGCCCAGGGGCTCGATCCCGAGGTCGAGCTGCGTGGGGTCGCGCGGGCGTTCCGCGACCGGCTGGCCGTGCTCGAGCGGGGCACGACCCCCGAGACCGACGAAGACTGGCGCGCCGCCTTCTCCTGAGCACCTCGGATGGCACACTCCCGGCGTGAAGGTCTGCCTGCTGCTGCTCGCCCTGGTCGCGGCCTGCGGGGGAGCCTCGACTCCCCAGACGGCAGCTCCCGCAGCTACGTACGTGGCCTCGACGTCGACACCGACGGTCACGCCCGTCCTGCAGGTGACGACGGTTCCGACGATCTCCCCGGCCCCGCACCTGACGGTGTCGCCCACCCCGTCGCCGACGCCGATCCCGGTGCTCGTCCTCGAGCCAGACGGCCTCGGCTACCTCGTGGGGAGCTCGAGCGTCCGCCACCTGGTGTTCCACTCGCTGTCGCGGGAGGAGATCGTCCAGGTGGTGACGCGCATCCTCGGCACGGGCAAGACCGCCGAGCTCCCGGACTGCGGACAGGGCCCCCGCAGCAGCTGGCAGGCGAAGGGCCTGTCACTGCTGTTCGACGGCACCAAGTGGCTCGGCTGGACCGATCAGGGGCCCGCCGGGCGGACCGCCGTGAACGGGGTGGGGGTAGGTGTGACCCGCGCCTTCCTCGACAAGTCCGGCACCGCGTTCAGCTACTCCCACACCTCTCTGGGCACGGAGTTCCTGGCGTCGGGCGACGCCTACGGCGGCATCCTCAGCGGCCCGCTGCCGACCTCCAAGGTCACCACCATGTACGCCGGCGAGACGTGCTTCTTCCGGTGATCCGGGTCCTGCTCCTGGCGGTCCTCGTCGCCGGCTGCTCCTCCGGGTCCGGCACGCCTCAGGCCGTCCCCTCTTCGAGCACCATCACGGTCGTCCCCGCTCCGCTGCCGACCGAGAGCACGCCGGGCTCGGGCTCGAAGCCGACCCTGCTTCTGCAGCCCGACGGGCTCGGGGTCTACCTCGACGGCTCGCCGATCCGGCAGTACCCCTTCGGGACGACCACCGCCGACGAGATCAAGGGCGCCCTCAGGCAGCTGGTCGGCAGCAGCCCGCCGCAGGTCCTCGCACACTGCGGCTCCGGCAACCGGTCGTCGTACGCGGTGGACCGGTTCGCGGTCGTGCTCGACGGCGGGAAGCTCGTGGGCTGGGAAGACCAGGGCAAGCCGGGCCGGACCCTCACCACTGCCGACGGCATCGGCGTGGGGATCACCCTGGCCACCCTGGAGGGCATCGAGCCGACCACGACGGTCGCGCCGTCGAAGCTGGGACCGGAGTTCACGGACGGCGACATCAAGGGCTTCCTCACCGGCACGGACGACACGAGCCAGGTGAGGACGGTCTTCGCCGGGAAGTCCTGCTTCGAGGACTGATCTCGGACCTCGGTAGGCTCGGCGCACCCCACCGTTAGGAGTTCCCGTGCCCTCCATCGAGGCCGTCGGCGCCCGCGAGATCCTCGACTCGCGCGGCAACCCCACCGTCGAGGTCGAGGTCGCTCTCGACGACGGCGTCATCGCGCGCGCGGCCGTGCCCAGCGGTGCGAGCACCGGAGCCTACGAGGCCGTCGAGCTCCGGGACGGCGGCGACCGCTACGGCGGCAAGGGCGTCAGCAAGGCGGTGACCGCGGTCCTCGACGACATCGGTCCCGAGCTGATGGGGATGGAGGCCAGCGAGCAGCGGCTCATCGACCAGGCCCTCATCGACCTCGACGGCACGCCGGACAAGAGCCGGTTCGGGGCGAACGCGATCCTCGGCGTCTCCCTCGCTGTCGCGCGGGCGGCGGCCGACAGCCACGGCCTGCCGCTGTTCCGCTACGTCGGTGGCCCCAACGCGCACCTGCTGCCCGTGCCGATGATGAACATCCTCAACGGTGGCGCCCACGCCGACACCAACGTCGACGTCCAGGAGTTCATGATCGCGCCCATCGGCGCGGCCACCTTCTCGGAGGCACTGCGTCAGGGCGTCGAGGTCTACCACGCGCTCAAGAGCGTGCTGAAGCAGCGCGGTCTCGTCACGGCCGTCGGCGACGAGGGTGGCTTCGCCCCGAACCTGGACAGCAACCGCGCGGCCCTCGACCTCATCGTCGAGGCGATCGGCACCACCGGGATGACGGTCGGCCGCGACATCGCGCTGGCGCTCGACGTCGCTGCGAGCGAGTTCCACGACAACGGGCAGTACGTCTTCGAGGGCGCCAAGAAGTCCGCCGAGGAGCTGTCGGCCTACTACGCCGACCTGGTCGCGAACTACCCCATCGTCTCGATCGAGGACCCTCTCGACGAGTCGGACTGGGACGGCTGGAAGCACCTCACCGACCTGATCGGCTCCCAGGTCCAGCTGGTGGGCGACGACCTGTTCGTCACGAACCCCACCCGTCTGCAGCAGGGCATCTCGAGCGGGACGGCCAACGCCCTGCTCGTGAAGGTCAACCAGATCGGCACGTTGACGGAGACCCTCGACGCCGTCTCGTTGGCTCACCGCAGCGGCTACCGCTGCATGATGAGCCACCGGTCGGGCGAGACCGAGGACACGACCATCGCGGACCTCGCCGTGGCCACCGACTGCGGTCAGATCAAGACCGGTGCACCCGCCCGCTCCGAGCGCGTGGCGAAGTACAACCAGCTGCTCCGCATCGAGGAGGAGCTGGACGACGCGGCGCGCTACGCCGGAGCGGCCGCGTTCCCGCGCTTCACCGCGTCCTAGGGCTAGCGTTCAGGGGTGCCCTCCGCCCGCCGCCCGTCCGCCGGTCGCTCCAAGCGGCCGGTTCGGGCTGTCCGGCGCACGGCAGCGCCCGCCGCCGCCCCCGCGCCGCGGGCAGGTCTCACGACCCGCGCGGCGGTGCTCGGGCTGGTCGTGTGCGCGCTCGTGGTGAGCGCTGCGTTGCCGCTGCGGGAGTACCTCACCCAGCGCGGCCAGATCGCGCAGCAGCGCCAAGCGCAGGCCCAGGCAGAAGCCCGGGTGGCGGCGCTGCAGCGCCAGCTCCACCAGCTGCAGGACCCGGCGTACGTGAAGGCGCAGGCCCGCACCCGACTGCACTTCGTCCTGCCGGGGGAGACCGACTACGTCGTGCTCGCGCCCACCGCCGCGCCGGTCTCGGCAGGCAAGGCGGCACTGTCCGGTGCGACCGTCAGCGGACCGGAGAGCCCCTGGTACTCGCAGGTCTGGAGCAGCGTCAAGGCCGCTGACCGGCCGGTCGCTGTCGCGTCACCGAAGCGCTGATGGCGCTCGATCCCCGCGACCGCCGTGCTGTCGCTCTCCAGCTCTCGCGCGAGCCCCGAGCGATCCGCGAGGTCGCGCATCGCTGTGGTTGCGGGCTTCCCGACGTGGTGTCGACCAGCCCGCGGCTCGAGGACGGCACCCCCTTCCCGACGCTCTACTACCTGACCTGCCCTCGGGCTGCGTCGCTCATCGGGACGCTCGAGTCCAGCGGTCTCATGAAGGACATGACCGATCGACTCGCTCAGGACCCCGAGCTCCAGGCCCAGTACGACGCAGCCTCGGCGGACTACCTCTCCCGGCGGGACGCGATCGAGGTGCTCGAGAACGTGCCGTCCCAGGGCGGCATGCCGACCAGGGTGAAGTGCCTGCACGTGCTCGTAGGCCACGCGCTGGCCGTCGGGGCCGGGGTGAACCCGTTCGGGGACGAGGCGCTGGCCATGCTCGAGGACTGGTCGCGGAAGGGTCCGTGCGTCGACCCCGACGACCCAGATGCCCTGGTGGGCAAGAAGACCCGTTCCTGATGAGGGTGGCCGCCGTCGACTGCGGGACGAACTCCGTCCGCCTCCTCGTCCGGGAGCTGCCGGGGGAGGAGCTGCACCGCGAGATGCGCATCGTCCGGCTCGGAGAGGGCGTCGACAGGTCAGGTGCTCTCTCCGAAGGGGCGCTGGAACGGACCCGGCTCGCCCTGGTCGACTACGCCGCGACCTGTGCCTCGTACCAGGTCGAGAAGACCCGCATGGTCGCGACCTCGGCGACCCGGGATGCCCGCAACCGCAGCGCTTTCGTCGACCTCGTACGGGCCACGCTCGGCGTCGAGCCGGAGGTCATCAGCGGGGACGAGGAGGCGGCGCTGTCCTTCGCAGGAGCGACCGCGGACCTGTCCCCGGCGGACGGTCCGTTCCTCGTCCTCGACATCGGCGGCGGCTCGACGGAGCTGGTCCTGGGTACCGATGCGGTCGTCGCGGCCGCGTC
>JAODNB010000006.1 GCA_025464795.1 Frankiales bacterium | reverse complement strand
GCCTGATGGCGCGCCGGAGCAGAGGCGTCGAGCCCCAGACGGACAAGTGTAGGGCGTCAGCCGTCCGGCCCCCAAGACAAGCCGTTTGGCGAGGCCTGGGAAGATGGTCCCATGACCGTCCCTCACTCCGACTCCCGCCGCGTCTCCCTTCGCATCGGCGCCATCGCCGAGTCAGCCACCCTGGCTGTGGACGCCAAGGCCAAGGCCAAGAAGGCCGCCGGCGAGGACGTCGTGGGCTTCGGCGCGGGCGAGCCGGACTTCCCGACCCCCTCGGACATCGTCGCCGCCGCAGCCGCCGCGTGCGCCGACCCCAAGAACCACCGCTACACACCGGCGGGTGGCCTGCCTGAGCTCAAGGAGGCCATCGCCTTCAAGACCAAGCGCGACAGCGGCTACGACGTGACCGCCAGCCAGGTCCTCGTCACCAACGGCGGCAAGCAGGCGGTGTACGAGGCCTTCGCGACGCTCGTGGACCCGGGCGACGAGGTGCTGCTGCCCGCGCCCTACTGGACGACCTACCCCGAGGCCGTCAAGCTCGCCGGCGGCGTCCCGGTCGACGTCGTCACCACCGAGGACCAGGGCTACCGGGTGACCGTGGCGCAGCTGGAGGCCGCCCGCACGGCCCGTACCAAGGTCCTGCTCTGGTGCTCGCCCTCGAACCCGACCGGCGCGGTCGCTTCCGCCCAGGAGGTCGAGGAGATCGGCCGTTGGGCCCTCGAGCACGGGATCTGGGTGATCGCGGACGAGATCTACGAGCACCTGGTCTACGGCGGTGCCCAGCACGTCTCGATGCCCGTGGCCGTCCCGGAGCTGGCGAACCAGTGCGTGGTCGTGAACGGCGTGGCAAAGACCTACGCCATGACCGGTTGGCGCGTGGGCTGGCTCATCGGCCCCGCCGACGTCGTGAAGGCAGCCACCAACCTGCAGTCCCACGCCACGTCCAACGTCAGCAACGTCGCTCAGGTGGCCGCCCTGGCCGCCGTGTCAGGCGACCTGGACGCGGTCGCCGAGATGCGCGCGGCCTTCGACCGGCGCCGCCAGACGATGGTCCGCATGCTCAACGAGATCCCCGGGGTCGAGTGCCCGGAGCCGTTCGGGGCCTTCTACTGCTACCCCTCGGTCAAGGCGCTGATGGGGAAGTCCCTGCGCGGGCACCGGGTCGAGAGCTCGGCCCAGCTCGCCGAGCTCGTCCTGGACGAGGTGGGCGTGGCCGTCGTGCCGGGTGAGGCGTTCGGCACGCCGGGGTACTTCCGGCTCTCGTACGCCCTGGGCGACGCCGACCTCGAGAAGGGCATCACGCGTCTGCACGAGCTGCTCGCCGAAGCCGTCTGACCCGGGTCAGGCGACCAGCTCGTAGGCGTCGGCGTCGAAGCGCGCCATCTGCCGCCTGAAGGAGCCCACCGAGCCCGGCCAGATCACGAAGTTGTGGCCCTCCGCGTTCGTGTACCAAGCGGTGCAGCCCCCGCGGGCCCAGACCGTCGTGGCGAGCTCGCGCTGAAGTCCGGCGTTGTACGCCTCCTGCGCCGCCGCTCGGACCTCGACGGACGACGCCCCCTGGTCCCTAAGTGCCTTGAGGGCACCGATCACGTACGCCATCTGCGCCTCCATCATGAGTACGACGGAGTTGTGCCCGAGGGCGGTGTTGGGCCCGAGCAGCAGGAACAGGTTCGGGAACCCGTGCACCGTCGTGCCGCGGTGCGCCGTGGGACGGTCCCCCCACACCTCGCTGAGGGTGCGGCCCCCGCGACCCGTGAGGCACCTGGCCATCGGGATCTCCATGGGGCGAAAGCCCGTGCCGAGCACGATGACGTCGGCCTCGTGGACCGTGCCGTCGCTCGCGACCACCGAGGTCGGTGTGATCTCGCGGACCCCGTGCGGCACGACGGTCACGTTGTCGGAGCAGAGGGCTGGGTACCACTGGTTGGAGAACAGGATCCGCTTGCACCCCAGGGCGAAGCGAGGCCTCAGCACCTCTCGGAGCGCAGGGTCGGCCACTTGCTTCTCCAGGTGCTGCCGTCCTCGCCGCTCCCCCACTGACCGTGCCCAGCCCTTGCCGACGAAGGCAGCGAGCTGCAGCTCCATCTGGGTGTAGATCATCCCGCGCACGGCCTGCTGCGCCCCGGGGATGCGTCGGTAGACCGCCTTGGTGCGCTCGCTCACGGGGACGTTCCGCCGGGGCAGCACCCACGGCGCCGTGCGTTGGAACACGGTGACCTGCGCGGCTTCGCGCTGCAGGTACGGGACGAACTGGATGGCGGATGCTCCCGTCCCGATCACCGCGATCCGCCTGCCCGCGAGGGGGACCTCGTGGTCCCAGCGGGCAGAGTGGAAGGCGGCCCCAGCGAACGAGTCGAGCCCGGGTACGGCAGGCATCGCCGGCTCGGCGAGCACACCGCCACCGACCACGACGAACTGCGCCGTCAGCTCACCCCCGGTCGTGGCGAGCCGCCACAGCTGCGCGCCCTCGTCCCAGGCCGCTGCGGTGACCTCGGTGGAGAACCGGACGAAAGGCAGCACGCCGAGCTCCTCAGCCACCCGCTCCAGGTAGGACAGGATCTCCGGCTGGCGGGAGTAGCTGTAGGACCACTGCGAGTTCTGAGCGAACGAGAAGCTGTAGACCCGTGACGGCACGTCGCAGGCGCACCCGGGGTAGGTGTTGTCCCGCCAGGTGCCTCCGACGGTCCCCGACTTCTCGAGGACGAGGAAGTCCTCGATGCCGTGCTTGCGCAGGTTGACGGCCATCCCCAGCCCTGCGAACCCGGCGCCGATGACGACGACGCGAACGTGTGACGGCAGGGCGCCCTTGGCGGTCATGAGCGATCCTGGCACGCCGCGGAGCTCACAGCCGCGGGGCCCGGCCCACCCGTACGGCCTGGAAGCGTCCCACTCCGCGCGGCACCTCGACCGCGGACGGCTCGCGGGCCAGCCGAGCGAGGGGTCCTTGGCCGAGGAGGCCGAAGAAGGCCAGCACCAGCAGGCCCTCCGCGAGGACGACCCACCGCGTGCGGGCGTCGTCGGCTACCAGGCGGGTGTCCCTCACGGGCGCAGCGGCGAGGGCGACCGGTGCAGGCGCAGGTGCCGCCACGGGCGGCGGAGCCGCCTCCGGGCCGGGCACCGTGGCGACGAGCGAGGGGCCTGAGGGCTGCAGCGCGGCGAGGTCCGCCTGCGGCAGGGCGGGCGGGATCACCAGCGGACCCGGATCGGCGGCGGGCGCGTCTGCGGCGGACGTGGGAGCAGCGGGTGGTGGGGCGACCGTGAGCACCGCCGTGCCCGGCGCGTGGACCACCACGCGGTCGGCCGCACCGGGGAGCAGCACCACCGACAGGTCACCGTTGTCGCTCACCAGCCGGCCGATGTCGGGGAACACCAGGGCGTCACCGTCGAGGCGGCCCAGCGAGTAGCGACCCAGCTCGGGCACAGGAGCGTCAGCCATGGCGCCGTTCTGCACCGGCTTCCACGCCGTCGTGGTCGGGTAGGCGCGCACGTCCATCGCCTGCCCCCCGGAGGCGACGCTCAGCTGGAGGGCTCCGACCGCTGAGCCGGGGTCGACGTGGAAGCGCAGGGCTCCGACAGCGGAGGGCGACGGCGACTGGTCGACCACGCCGGTGTCCGGCAGCAGGCGCTGGGGATCACCGCCCTGCAGCAGCAGGTCGGTGGCACCGACGTCGGGCGGCGCCGGCAGGGGCGACAGCTCGCTCCACCACCCGCTGGCGTCCGCGCCCTGGGCGTGCGCAGGCGAGGGCAGCCACACGGCGAGCACGGTCACGAGCAGCAGGCCCAGGCGTCTCACGTGAGCACCCCGTGCGGCCCGGATCGCGAGACCGCTGCGGCGTCGGTGCCGAGGTAGGAGGCGACGACCTCGGGATCCTGGAGGACCTCGGAAGGGGTCCCGGTGGCGATGACCTGTCCCAGGTCCAGGGCCATGAGCCGGTCGG
>JAODNB010000424.1 GCA_025464795.1 Frankiales bacterium | reverse complement strand
CGCAGCTGGTCCAGCCGCCGCAGGAGCGCAGCGTCGACGATCTCGCTGATGTCGGCGATGACGACGCGCCATCCCCATCCGCGCCACTCCGCAGCCGCTGCGTCGAGGCCCGGGTGCTCGAAGGCCTCGACGTGCACCTCTGCGGCGACGTCGAGCAGCCGCCGGCCCTTGCCGAAGGACGTGGCCAGCCGGGGTGGGCACGGGGACCCGTACGTCTCGGGTTCAGGGGTCAGGTGGATCTCCGCGGAGACCCCGGCCGCGGTCGCGACGTCGAAGGCCAGGCAGCGGAAGGCCCAGTCGAGCCGTTCCACCAAGCCGCTGGCCTGTGCGCTCTCGAGCAGCTGCAGGGTGCTCTCCAGCTCGGTGCCGCGCTGCCCGGACCCGGTGGCCTTGTAGCCGACCAGGGACCCGTCGCTGAGCCGCTTGATGGGCTGGAAGTCCGGACCCAGTCGTGACGGGTCGTCGATCAGCGCTTCGATGAGCTCGCGGTCTCGGCGCATCTTCGCCGTGGCGTCCAGCAGGGTCATGCACTCGGCGTCGGCACGTCCCCGGGATAGGTTGAGAGCCATGACCAGCCCCCTCGGCCGCTACGCGAGCGAGGGCAACGACACCTTGGTCACCGTTCGGCTGCTGCAGGCACCGCTCCGGATCTGGCAGCGGGCGACGGAGCACCATGACGAGATCATGAGGGAGCTGTCCCTGCTCGCACTGTCTCCGCCGCACCGAGAGCTGCCTGAACGCCTGCGTGAGCTGGTGGACGTCCTCGGCAACCAGTACGGCGCCGCAGGGGCCCGTCCTGATGTGGAGCGCGACGAGGCAATGGCCACCGGTCTCGATCGGGTCGACCTGACCTACGAGGTGCCACGCTCGAGCGCCGCGTCGGCGCAGCGCATGCGGGACCTGCTCGACGAGGCGGAGGAGTACTGCCGCGCCTTCCTGCTCACCCTGGCGCAGCCGGAGGAGCAGGCAGCGTTCTCCCGCTGGTACATCGACCAGTTCGTCCAGCAGTGCGCGGGCCACCCGCCCTCGCCCTGGCCGGGGCCCTGGGACTGAACCGCAACGCCCGCCCGTCAGCGTGACGGGCGGGCGCAGGCGGAACTCTGATCAGGCGGGCAGGGCGTCCTTGGCCTTGTCGACCGCGATCTCGTAGGCCGAGGCGGCCCGCTCACGTGCCTTCTCCACGGCGGGCACGGCGGCGGCGCGGGTCTTCTCCAGCGCGGGACCCGCTGCGTGCGCGGCCGAGACGGCCTTCGCTGACGCAAGCGCGCCGACCGTGCCGGCGACGCCCACTGCGCGGGCCGGCAGAGCCTGCAGCGACCCCCGCAGGACCTGCGACGGGCGCTGCTGCTCCTCGTGCAGTGCGGAGGAGGCCATGACGGCGCCGGTCAGGCCTGGGATGGCCCACTGCAGGGCCTTGAGCTGCTTCTGCGCCTTGGCAACGCTCGGGTCCCTCGGGTTGACGTCGGCGTCGACCGGGACGTCACCGGCGTCGATGACCTTCTGACCGAGGACGCGCGAGTAGGCCGTGGCGCCGAGGGCGCCTGCGGTCAGGGCGAGCTTGACGTTGGTGTTGCCGAGCACGCCCTTCTGCGTCTTCACGCGACCGCGGTTGGCTCGCAGGAGCTGGGCTCCACCGAGCAGGTGCGCACCGATGGCGACGGCGTTGAACGGGGTCCAGCGGGCCCAGCCGGTGTTGGCGACCTGGGCGGCGCGACGAGGGTCGTCGACCTCAGCGGCGGCGCCGTTCACCCCGACCGCCCCCATCAGGGACCCGCCGAACCAGGCGGCGAGGCCGGCGTCGTGCAGGAAGTGGGCGACTGTGTTGCGCTCTGACATGAGGTTCTCTCCTTGGTAGGTCTTGCCTGTCGCCTACCCCTTCCCACCTGACCTTGCACCTGTAAGAGTCGCCAGGTGGCTGGATCTCTCGAGAAGACGCGCGAAACGACCTATGACAAGTGGGCCGTCGTCGTGTTCGCCTCGGAGGGCCGCTGGCAGGTCGAGGAGCTGCCTCCCACGGTCGCGGAGGACCTCGAGGACCTCGTGAGCGCGACGCGTGGCCAGGTCGACGGGTCCTTTGCCATGGTGGACATCGCCGACGAGTTCTTCGTGGTCGTGCGCTGGCTGCACGGCGAGGTCCAGCTGCTGCTGTCCGACCTGACCGCGTCCGTCGCCTGGGACCTGGCGGCACAGGTCATGAACCGCCTCGAGCTGGACATCCCTGTCGACGAGGACCTGGATGTGGTCCTTCCCGCAGGGGACCTCGGCGTGTTCAGCGACCTCGGGCTCGACGAGATGGAGATGGGTGCGATCCTGTCGGACGTCGACGCCTATGCCGACGAGATGCTGTCCACGCTTGCCCGCAGGCTCGGGTTCTCCGATGCCTACGAGCGCGCGATGGACGCCCTGGTCTGAGAAAGAGAGCCCCGTGACCCACTTCGCCGCTGCGCTTGCTCGCACCGACGACGGCTGGACCGGCCGTGAGCTGGACCTCGCCGAGGTCGAGGACCTCGAGTCCCTGGCCGACGAGCTGCGCGACCTGACGGGCGACGGCGAGGGCCCGGCCCTGCTGCTGCTCGAGGAGAACGACGAGTACGTCGCCCTGGTCCGGGTGGACGGGGGCACGACGGGCCTCGACGAGCCGAGGGTGTTCCTGTCCGACCGGCGTGCTGTCCAGGGCAGCGAGGTCGCGGCCATGCTCTGGGAGGACGCGCCGCTCGACGAGGACGACGAGGAGGACGAGGACGAGGGCACCCGTCCGGTCGCAGAGCCCGTCGGAGACGCGGCACTGCTCGCCGACCTCGGGACTCCGGAGTCCGACCTGCTGGACCTCTGCGCCGAGGAGGGCCTGCTTCCCGCTGACGTCCTCACCGGCGTCGCTGACCGTGCCGGCTTCCTCGACGTCCTCGAGGGCCTGCGCGAAGGGTGACCTCGTACGCCCTGGAACACGCCGACGTCATGCGCCTCGCGCTCGCGGAGGCTGTCCTCGCGCCGGTCCATGGAGACGTCCCGGTGGGCGCTGTCGTGCTGGACGAGCAAGGGGTTCCGGTCGGTCGGGGGCACAACGACCGCGAGGGGTCCGGTGACCCGACGGGACATGCTGAGGTCCTCGCGATCCGGCAAGCCGCGGCAGCCCGCGGCGCCTGGCGGCTCGACGGGTGCACCCTGGTGGTGACCCTGGAGCCCTGCACGATGTGTGCCGGCGCGATCGTCCTGAGCCGCCTGTCCAAGGTCGTGTACGGCGCGATCGACCCGAAGGCGGGAGCCGCCGGCTCGCTGTGGGACGTCCTACGAGACCGGCGGCTCAACTCCCGCCCGGAGGTGGTGTCAGGGGTGCTGGCGCAGGAGTGCGGTCAGCTGCTGACGGAGTTCTTCAGAGAACGGTGACGACGTCCTCGTAGGGGAGCCGCGGGCTGCGTCCGAACCAGGGGTTCTCTCCCGGGTGGCCGAGGTTGACGACGATGACGGCCTTCGTGCGGCCCTCCGGGAAGAACTCGGCGTTGACACCGTCGATGTCGAAGCCACCCATCGGTCCTGCCGCGAGACCTGCGGCGCGGACGCCGATGATGAAGTAGCCGGCCTGCAGGAAGGCGTTGTCGCGCGCGACAGCGTGGCGCCGGTCCTCGGCCGCGAACATGTCCTTGGCGCTCGGCAGGTGCGGGAACACGACCGGGAGCTGCTCGTGGAAGTCCACGTCGTAAGCCAGGATCGCCGTGACCGGCGCAGACTCTGTCTTCGCGCGGTTGCCCTCTGACATGAGCGGGAGCAGCCGGTCCTTCGCCTCGTCCGAGCGGACGAAGACGACCCGCAGCGGCTGCGAGTTCATCAGCGTCGGGCCGTACTTGGTGAGCTCGTAGATGGCCTCGAGCTGGGCCTCGCTGACCGGTTCGTCGCTGAAGGCGTTCGCGGTGCGGGCATCGCGGAACAGCAGGTCCTGGGCCGCGGAGGACAGGACGAGGGGCTCGAGGGTGACGGTCATGCGGTGCTCCTGACAGAGGAAGGGCTACACCGCGTACAAGAGTGTTGAACGCTCAACTATTTCGCCTGCAACCGTGCGCTGGGTCACACCGGGCGTTCGCTAGAGTCTCTGCCGGTGGCGTGTCCGAGCGGCCGAAGGAGCACGCCTCGAAAGCGTGTGACGTTGCAAGACGTCCGTGGGTTCAAATCCCACCGCCACCGCCAGTCGGCCCGCGCGAGATCTCGGGACACCGTTCACAGGTGTCTCGGGACCTCGTGGGCTTGTCTGTCGTACTTCGTCTTGCACCGGTCGGAGCAGAAGAACACGGTCGTGTCTCCGTGGGCGGTGGTGGCGCCGGGATGGGCGCGCTCGACCTGCATCCCGCAGACGGGGTCCGTGGCGTACTCGCCTCCGGCGCCGAACCGCTCCCGGTTCCGGTAGGTCCAGTAGACGGCGGCGCCGACCACGAGGAACAGCAGGTTGAGGATCGTCGTGTAGTTCCAGGCGAAGTGCGTCTCGGCGATCTCGGCCCTGCGCTTGGGGAAACCGATGCCGACGGCTCGCAACAGCAGGTCGGTCAGCAGGCCGGCACCGCTCATGACGGCCCAGAACGACAGGAACAACCGCAGGGCGAGTCGACGGCCGTAGAGCTTGCCGTAGATGACGACCAGCGGCAGGGCGATGAGGTCGGCGAAGACGAACGCGACGGTGCCGCCGAAGCTGATCCCGCCTTCGTAGAGCGCGGCGGCGAGGGGGACGTTCCCGATGCTGCACACGAAGCTGAGGAAGGCGATGAGCGGCCCGAGGAGGACGTTCTCGACGTCGCTGACGATCCCGTGCCCCGACAGGAACACGGCGGAGAACACGGTTGCGGGGACGGCAACGGCGATGAACCCGGCGACGACGTACCCGAGGAGGAGCTCTCGGCGCAGCATGGTGAGGTCGCTGACGGTGTAGCCCGCGGCGTCGGCCCAGCCGGCCTTGGACCGCAACCGCTCGTGGAAGGGCCTGTCGTCCTGGACGGCCGGCGCACCGTGGTGGTCCTGACCGATGTCGAGGCGGGCACGGGCCGCCTCGATCTCGGCGCTCGGGAAGACGCGGGGGGCGAGCAGGACGAACAGCACGATCATGATGGCCCCGCCGACGAACTCGGCGAGAGCGAACTGCCACCCCATGAGCAGCCACAGCACGATCCCTAGCTCGACGACGAGGTTCGTGCTGGCGAACATGAACACCATGGAGCTGGTGAAGTCGGCTCCGCGCTGGAACAGCGACTTGGCCAGCGCGCTCGCCGCGTAGGAGCAGCTGCTGCTCGCCGCCCCGAGCAGGCTCGTGCGAACGACGGTGCGCGGCGTGTGGTCACCCATCGCCCTCTGCATGTCGGCCCGTGACACGAACGACTGCACAGCTCCCGACAGGGAGAACCCCAGGACCAAGGCCCAGAGCGTCTCCCAGAACATGAAGAAGCCCTCTCGCAGGCTGTCGAGCACGGTCGTCATGACCGGACCAGCCGGGCGATCGCGTCCGAGGCCTCCTTCAGCTTCTCGTCGCGCTGGGCGCCCCCTGCCTCGACAGCGGTGACCAGGCAGTGGCTCACGTGCTCCTCCAGCAGGCCGAGCGCGACCGCCTGCAACGCCTTCGTCGCCGCGGAGACCTGGGTGAGGACGTCGATGCAGTACTGGTCGCCCTCGACCATCCGGGCGATGCCCCTGACCTGGCCCTCGATCCGGCTCAGACGCTTGAGGTGGGCGCT
>JAODNB010000401.1 GCA_025464795.1 Frankiales bacterium | reverse complement strand
CCGCGGCCGCCGCCCCGGCTGCCGTTGCCCCGGTCGCCGCGCCCGCCCCAGCCGCTGCGGCGGCGCCTGCCAAGCCCGGACCCAGCCCGGCCATCGCTGCCCTGCGCGGCAAGACCGAACCGCTCACCCGGCTGCGCAAGGTCATTGCCGCGCGCATGGTCGAGTCGCTCCAGGTCAGCGCTCAGCTGACGACGGTGCTCGAGGCCGACGTCACCGAGATCGCGAAGCTCCGGGACCGCGCGAAGGCCGACTTCCAAGCCCGCGAGGGCGCAAAGCTCAGCTTCCTGCCCTTCTTCACCGTCGCTGCCATCGAAGCGCTCAAGGCCTTCCCCATGGTCAACGCCTCGCTGAACGAGGACGCCACCGAGGTCACCTACCACGACGACGTCAACCTCGGCATCGCCGTCGACACCGACCGCGGCCTGCTCGTGCCTGTCCTCAAGGGTGCCGGAGACCTGAACCTGTCCGGTGTCGCCCGCAAGATCGCCGATCTCGCCGAGCGCACCCGTACGAACAACGTCACGCCGGACGAGCTCGGCGGCGGGACCTTCACGCTGACCAACACGGGGTCACGCGGGGCCCTGTTCGACACCCCGATCATCAACCAGCCGCAGGTCGGCATCCTCGGCACCGGCGCGGTCGTCAAGCGCCCCGTCGTGGTCAGTGACCCGACGCTGGGCGAGGTCGTGGCCGTCCGCTCGATGGTCTACCTGGCACTGACCTACGACCACCGCATCGTCGACGGCGCCGACGCCGCGCGCTTCCTCGTCGCGGTCAAGGACCGCCTCGAGGAGGGCGACTTCGCCAGCGAGCTCGGCCTCTGAACGCCGGCCCTGTCCCGGATCCGGTACGGCAGTTCCGTTTTCGGTACAGGGCGGCTGAGCACTAGGCCTTCTCAGCAGAAGGGACAGCCATGGACGACCTGAGCCTGCTCGAGCACGAGGTCGAGCAGATGTCCACGGCCCTGGGCGGAGCGGACCCCGCCCGCGAGGTCGAAGGCTGCCCGGGCTGGACGATCGCCGAGCTCACCGCGCACCTGACGGCAGTGCACCGCTGGGCCACAGCGGCGCTCGAGACCACGACCCCACCGCCGTACGACGAGGCCCCCGCTGACGCCGCTGCGTACACCGAGGCCGCCCAGGCGATGCTCGCGCGGTTGCGGCAGCTCCCCGCCGATCACCCCTGCTGGACGTTCGACAAGCAGAACCCCACCGCCGGCTTCTGGCGTCGCCGGCAGAAGCTGGAGGTGGCGGTGCACAGGTGGGACGTCGCGCCCTACGCCATCAGCGACGAGGTTGCTATCGACGGCATCGACGAAGTGCTGGGCTTCTTCCTGCCCCGCCAGGTGCACCTCGGCCGGACCACCCTCCCGGACGGGACCTTGACGCTGGTCAGCCCCTCCAGGACGTGGACGGTGGGCCAGGGCGGCGACCAGTCCGTGCTCGAGGGATCACCGGCCGACCTGCTGCTGGCGGTCTACCAGCGGGGGAACCGGCTGCCGGGCGCCTGGGGCGAGACGCCACTGACCCCCTGACGCTCACCTCGGGGTGCGTGGACGCCGTGCCCACGGGAGCATGGGGACCATGAAGATCGGGATCACGGGCGCCTCCGGGCTCATCGGCAGCCACCTCGTCACGCACCTGCGACCGGAGCACGAGGTGGTGCGCTTCATCCGGAAGCCGGCATCCCTGCCGGACGAGCGGAGATGGGACGGCGCCTTCCTGGAGCCGCAGGCGGTCGAGGACCTCGACGCCGTCGTGCACCTCGCAGGAGCCGGGGTCGGCGACAAGCGGTGGAGCCCCTCGTACAAGTCCGAGATCCTGGACAGCCGAGTACGAGGAACGTCGGCCGTGGCAACCGCCGTCGCCCGTGCCGGCGTGCCCGTGCTGCTGAGCTCGAGCGCCATCGGCTACTACGGCGACACCGAGGCGAACCTGCTCGACGAGACCGCCCCCCGGGGTCGCGGCTTCCTGGCAGAGGTCTGCGAGGCGTGGGAGACCGCCACCAAGCCCGCCACGGGAAGCGCAGCCGTGAGGACCGTGCACCTGCGCACCGGCATCGTGCTGAGCTCTGAGGGCGGAGCGCTCAAGAAGCAGCTGCCGATCTTCAAGGCCGCCGCCGGTGCTCCCCTCGGCAGCGGCGAGCAGTACCTCAGCTGGATCTCGATCTCCGACGAGGTCGCCGCGATCACGCACCTGCTCACCGCGGACGTCCAGGGCCCCGTGAACCTCGTGAGCCCGAACCCCGTGACGAACAAGGAGTTCACCAAGGCGCTCGGGGCGGCACTGCACCGTCCGACGCTTCCCGTCCACCTTCCCGGGTTCGTCCTGAGAGCGGCACTCGGTGAGTTCGCAGGAGAGGTCCTCACCGGTCAGCGGCTGGCGCCCGCTGTTCTTGAGACGTCAGGCTTCCGGTTCACACACGCGACGTTGGGGTCAGCTCTCCAGGCAGTCCTATGAAGTAGCCCTGCGCCTGGTCCACCCCGAGCACCCGCAGCAGCTCGAGGGTTGCGGCGTCCTCGACGAACTCTGCGACGGTGGTCTTGCCCAGGGCCTGCGCGATCGTGACGAGGGCCGTGACCACGGCCTGGTCCTCAGCGGAGTGCAGCAGTCCCCTGACGAACTGGCCATCGATCTTCAGGACGTCGAACGGCAGCTGCTTGAGGTAGGCGAACGACCCGTATCCCGAGCCGAAGTCGTCGAGAGCCAGCGAGCAGCCAAGAGCACGCAGCCGCTCGGCGAAGCGTCGGGCGCGGTCGATGTCGACGACCGCGGCCGTCTCGGTCACCTCGAGCAGCAGGGCGTCGCGGGGGCAAGGCAGCGTCGCCATCTCGGACTCGATGAGGGCGAGGATCTCCGGGTCTCCCACCGACGGCCCGGACAGGTTCACGGAGAACTGGGGTCGGCGACCAGCCTGCTGCTCCTCGCGCAGCATCGCGAAGGCGCGGTGCAGCACCCACCGGTCGATGCCACCGACGACACCCGCTCGTTCCGCGAGCCCGAGGAAGGCGCCGGGCATGACGAGCGTCCCGTCCTCAGCGATCATCCGCAGCAGCAGCTCGTGCCGGCGGATCTCGTCGTTGCACAGGTCCAGGATCGGCTGCCCGTGCAGGACGAACCGGTCCTGCTCGAGGGCCTCCCGTACCCGCTCCAGCCAGGTGTGCCGTTCTCGGAGCTCGATCTGGTGGGGGTCGCTGCCCGAGGAGAGGGCGAGCCGGTCACGACCGGCTTCCTTGGCGTCGTACATGGCCACGTCGGCGTCGACGAGCAGCTGCTCACCGGACAGCCGGGTGTCCGGACCGAACACCGCCAGCCCGATGGAGGCAGTGATGCGCACGGCCCGGCCGCCTTCGACCAGGAGGACACCTGTGCGCAGCTCCTCCAGCACGCGGTGGACCACAGCCTCGGCGTCCTCGGGGCTCGTGTCGGACAGCAGCACTGCGAACTCGTCACCGCCGAGCCGCCCCAGGAGGTCGTCGGGACGCAGTGTGCGGCGCAGCAGCTCCGTGACGCGCATGAGCACCACGTCCCCGACGGCGTGGCCACGGGAGTCGTTGACGTACTTGAAGCCGTCGAGGTCGATCACCACCACGGCACCGTGGACCTTGGCCGTCCGGCAGTTCAGGACCAGCTGGTTGAGCGCCGCTTCGAGGGCGCGGCGGTTCGGCAGGTCCGTCAGCGGGTCGTGGGTGGCCAGGTGCTCCAGGTGGTCCCGGGAGCGCCGCAGCTCGTCACGGGCACCGTCGAGTGACACGGCCGCGCGGGCGACCTCGTCCTGCATCAGGTTGAACGCGTCCGCCATGGCCCCGACCTCGTCACGGCTGCGTACGTTGACGCGCTCGACCTCCACGCGCGCGCGGGCGGCATCGAGATCACCGGCGCCCAGGGCGCCCATCGCGCGTGTCAGGTCGGCGATGGTGCCGCTGCCGAGCCGTTTCGCCGCGTCGGCGACCTGCGTCGTGGCGTGAGCGATCATGCCGGGCAGGACGAGACCGACGGTGATGGTCAGCATCGCGACGGCGACGAAGATGTCCTCGAGGACCGTGACCAGCTGCTGGTGCCCGTCCTCGACGTTGTAGACGGCGACGAGGTAGCCGGCGCCGTCGAGAGCCATGACCGCGAGCATCGCGCCCGTCAGCTTCAGGTGCAGGCTGCGTCCTAGGGCTGCCTCCCCACGACCCTTACGGTCACTGCGAAGGCGCCAGGCGTAAGCGGCTGAGCCCGAGTAGGCCAGTGCCAGACCGAACAGGACCGTGGGCAGTCCGAACTGCTCGAAGCCGAGGATCGTGGAGATGCCCCACACACCCGCCGCCAGGCCGCCGGCAACGATCGTCCCCCGCGGGGCGCGGTAGCTCCGCGCCGCGTCCGGGGCGTTGCGCCGCAGCAGCCACACCGCGATGGAGGGGAGCCCGATGCTGATGAGGTAGGTGAAGTTCGCTGCAGCGATCATCCAGACCGGATCGCCGGCTATGAGGAAGATGATCGCGAAGGTCGCCGTGAGCACCGTCGCGACCCACGGGGCGTCGTGCCTGTTGCGCTTCTCGAGCACCCGCGGGAGCAGCCCGTCCTCGGCGCACTGCGACAGCGTGCGCGCGGCACCGGCCAGCGGCTGCACCGTGCCGTGGAACATGTTCAAGACCATGAACCAGATGGCAAAGGCCTTGCCGGCCGAGCCCAGCAGCGGGGCGAACGTCGGACCGAGGTCCTTCGCGAGGTCGGCGCCGAGGTCGATGTTGAGTCCGTCTGCCCCGAACACTCCCAGCCACACGACGGGCAGCAGCACGAAGTACACGCTGGCCATGGCGCCGCTGGCGAAGACGGCACGGGGAACGGACTTGGCCGGGTCGCGGGTCTCGCCCACGTGGCAGGTGGCCGCCTCGAACGCGGGTGCGGCGAACCCGATCAGGTAGAGCCCAGCCATGGCGCTCGTGACGCCACCGAAGACGCCCTCGAACGGGGTCGTGAGGTCCCACGTCGTCGCGGTGTGCCAGTCGACCGAGCCCGCGAAGACCGGGATGAGCCCAGAGGCGAACGCGAGCAGCCCGGAGCCGATCGCGATGACCTTCACGACGCCGGCCGTGCGCGCGACGCCGGACAGGTTCAGGGCCATGAAGCCCAGCACGATGACGATGGCCATGCCGGTGACGGGGACGCCAGGCAGGTACCAGTGATGGAGCGCCGAGGAGGCGAACAGCGCCGTCAGCCCGCAGGTCGGGACCCACCCCCACCAGTAGCAGACGCCGGTGAGGTTCGCGAGGACAGGGCTGTAAGGGCGGAAGGCCTCCGCACAGGTGGCTGCGATGCCGCCCACCCGGTTCGGGTACATCAGGACGAGCTCGGTCCACCCAGGCGCCGCCGCCCAGGACAGCAGCAGGCCGACCGCCAGCAGCGGGACCGCGGCGCTTCCCTGAGTGGCGACCAGAGCGGTCAGCAGGAACAGCGACTGGTTGCTGCCGCCCATCGCGAGCGCGCTCGTGCCGAACCAGCCGAGGACGCGGGGGTGCTCCGCCGCTCCGGGCTGGTCGAGAGCTGGTGCTCCGCCCGTGCCCTCGTCCAGCACGGGGGGCTCCTGCGCCACCCGAGGGGCAGGCACCTGCACGCGGGTGCGCGGCGTGGCACCGGTCGTGGTCACGATCCCCCTTGGACATGAGGGCACGGGGCCGCCCTCCCCATGATCGTCGGACGCTGCCCGCGCCGACCCAATGGTTCGAAAGGACCAGAAGGGCGTGTCAGGCTTCCGCAACGTCCAGGACGCGCCAGCCCGACGAGGTGCGCAGGAGCACCACCCGGTGCGTGGACACCGGCCCCGCGGCGTGGTCCTCGACGACCCGGCCGGCTCCGTCGAGCAGCTCCGTGGCACCGAGGGCCTCAAGGACCCGCAGCTCTGCGCGGTCGCGGGTCACGGTCATCGCCGTGACAGTCGCGAGCTCGTGCTCCACGCCGACGGCTGTGCGCCTGAAGCTCACGAGGCGGGAGATCGCCTCGGCATCGCGCGCGCGGGCCTGGGATGTCCGGACGTAGACGTCGTCGAGCCGCGCAGCGTCGGCGTGCGCGAACGCGTCCGCCCGGGCTCCGTCCAGGTGCTCGAGGACGGCCTTCCAGTCCGCGACCGGCGTGTGGGCGACGGCCGCCCTTGTCGTCGTGAGCTGCGACGGGCGCTCCCCGGCCCGGGTTCCCCAGGCCCAACCGACCGCCGTGACGGCCAGCACGCACAGCACGGCAGCGCCTGCGACGAGGGCAGTCCGGCTGGGCATCCGGATCAGGTTCCGGGGAGCGTCGGCAGCGGGGTCAGGTGCGGGGACGATCCCCTCGATGGGCAGGGCCGGGCAGGCGGCGAGCAGAGCCGAGCACAGGTCCGCGGCGGTCGGTCGCGCTGTCGCGTCGAAGCCAAGCGCCGACTCGATCGCGCGGACCAGGGGCAGCGGGGCCCGCGGCGCCAGGGAGGCGAGGATCGTGCTGCCCGGACGCTCGCCCGTGAGCAGCTCGTGGGCGAGCGCGCCGAGGGCCCAGACGTCCGCGGAGGCACCGAGTCCACCGGTCGGGTCGAGGCCGTCTTCGGGGTCGTGCAGGGCTGCCATCCCCAGCCCGTCCAGCAGCGGCATGCCCTGGCCGCTGAGCAGGACGCTGGTGGCGGACAGCCGGCCGTGGACCAGCCCGTGCGCGTGGGCCTGACCGAGCGCCTCGGCCAGCGGCGCGACGGCCGTGACCACCTCCCCCGGGGTCAGCCGTCCCCGGCGCAGCAGCAGGGACGCGAGGGACCCGCCCGCGGCGTGGTCGAGCACGAGGACGTCGTCGCGACCCGCGCGGGTCGTCGTGCGCAGCCGGATCACGTGGGCGGTGGGCAGCGAACGCACGATCGTCGCCTGGGCCTTCACCGCCAGCACGGCTGCCTTGTCGCCTCCGGCCAGCCGGCGCAGGGCCACGCGGGCTCCGGTGCTCTTGTCGCGGGCCCGCCACAGCTCGCCGCTCGTGCCGAACCCCAGCAGCTCCAGCACCTCGTACCCCGGCACGTCCCAGTCGCTCATGGCGCAGACGCTAGAGAAGTCCGAGCAGCTCCCGCGGAAGTTGTCCACAGGTAGGTTCCCGGCATGACTGACCGCTGGATCGTCGCGACCTCGATGGGCTTTCGGCCGGGAACCCGCACGTCCCTGCGACCTGGGCCGGTGTTCGACCACCTGGCAGACCTCGCCGGCGCCCAGGGGCGCGTGAAGCTCACCGTCCTGAACACTGCCGGCGGTGACTCCGACGAGTGGCTCGGGAGGGTGCACGAGGCCTTCTACGGCACCCGGTTCGACGTCACCGTGCTGAAGCTCATGACGATGCCCAACGTAGAAGACCCAGCGCAGCTGCTGCTGGACTCGGACGCCGTCTGGGTGAACGGCGGCAGCGTCGCGGGCCTGCTGTCCCTGTGGCGCCTGCACGGGCTCGACCTCGCCATGCGAGCTGCCTGGGAGGCCGGCGTGGTCCTGGGTGGGGTCAGTGCAGGCTCGCTCTGCTGGCACGTGGGTGGCACCACGGACAGCTTCGGTCCCGACCTCCGACCGGTGACGAACGGCCTGGGCCTGCTGCCCTACGGCAACGGCGTGCACTACGACAGCGAGGAGCAGCGCAGGCCGCTGCTGCACGCCTTGGTGGCGGACGAGCTGCTGCCGCTGTCGTACGCCACCGACGACGGAGTAGGGCTGGTGTACAAGGGATCTGAGGTCGTCGACGTCATCGCCGACCGGGCCGGGAAGTCGGCCTACAAGGTCGAGCGACGGCCGGACGGCAGCGTCGTGGAGACGGTCCTCAGCGCTCGCCTGCTCTGACCTCGTCCGGGCCGAGCCGGGCCGGCCACCAGATCCTGTCGCCGAGCTTCTCGACGATCGCCGGGACGAGAAGCGAGCGGACCACGAAGGTGTCCAGGACGACGCCGAAGGCGACGACGAAGCCGATCTCCGCGAGGAAGACGAGCGGCAGGGTCGCCAGCACGCTGAACGTCGCAGCCAGCACGATGCCTGCGCTGGTGATCACCCCGCCGGTCACGGTGAGACCACGGCGCATGCCTTCGCGAGTGCCGTACCTGGGAGCCTCCTCCCGGACCCGCGACATCAGGAAGATGTTGTAGTCGACCCCGAGTGCCACCAGGAAGATGAACGCGAACAGCGGGAACGACGCATCGGCCCCCACGAAGCCGAAGAGGTTGTTGAACACCAAAGACGCCGCGCCCAGGGCGGCGCCGTAGCTGAGCACCACCGTCGCGATGAGGACGAGCGGCGCGACGAGGGCCCGGAGCAAGATCGCCAGGACGACGGTGATGAGCAGCAGCACGATCGGCAGGATCACCTTGTTGTCCCGCTTGGCCGCGTCGTGGATGTCGGAGTCGATCGCGGTGAACCCGCCCACGAGGGCGTCCTTGCTGACGGTGTCGAGGTTCGAGCGCAGGGCCTTCACGACGTCCCGCGCCTGCCCTCCCGTGCTGTCGACCGCCAGGATGGCCTCGATGAGCACCTTGCCGTCCTTCACGAGGGGGGCGTTGCTGCCCGTGTTGTCCCCGGTGTACGGAAGAGCGGCCGTCACGCCCTTCGTGCCCTTCGCGGCTCCGACCAGGGCGTCCACCTGGGAGGCAGGCCCGACGATGTCGACCGGCGCACCGGACCCGGCCGCGAAGTGCTTCGCGAGGTGCTGCTGACCGACGGAGGACTCGGGGTTGTTGGTGAGGGCCTTGTCCTGGGGGATGCCCCCGGACTTCAAGCCGGTCACACCGATGCACAGGACCACGAGGACCGCCAGGGTCCCGGCCATGAAGGCGGTCGCGTTGCCGGACACCTTGTCCGCCAGGTCCTTCCACAGCCCCTCGTGCACGGGGTCCTGACCGTCCACGCGAGGGATCCGCGGCCAGAACAGCCACCGGCCCATGAGCAGCATCGCGGGGAGGAAGACGAGCATCGTCAGCGCGGCGCAGGCGACGCCGATCGCGACGACCGGCCCGAGGCCCTTGTTGCCCTCGAGCTCGCTGAACAGCAAGCAGAGCAGGGACAGGATGACGGTTGCCGCGGAGGCCAGGATGGCGGGCGCCGCCCCGCGCCAGGCGACCTTCATCGCCTCCCAGGTGCTCTCGTGCCGGTGCAGCTCCTCGCGGTAGCGCGACGTCAGCAGCAGCGCGTAGTCCGTCGCCGCCCCGAGGGTCATGACGGGCAGGATGCCGGCCGACTGGCCGTTGACGACCAGCACACCGCTCTTCGCGAGCAGGTAGAGGATGCCGCTCGCGATGCTGAACGCAAGGACAGCCCCCAGCAGTGGGAGCAGCCACAGGACCGCGCTCCGGTAGACCGCGAGCAAGATGATGACCAGGATCGCGACCGTCGCCACGAGCAGGGTGCCGTTGAGGCTGCCGAAGACCTCGACGAGGTCGGCCTGGGTGCCACCGACGCCGGTGACGTACGTGCTGAGGCCCGCCGGCTTGCCCGGTCGCTTCAGCTGCGTCCGGAGCGACTTGATGTTGTCGCTGAAGGCGTTCTGGTCCTTGCCGGCGAACGGCAGGAAGAGCTCCAGGGCCTTGCCGTCGTCGCTGACGACGGGGGGCGCGGGGCTGCCGGTGAGCCAGTCGCCCTGGTTGCGCACCAGCGTCAGGTCCTCGACCGCACGTGCCTTGTCGGCGGCGGTGATGCCGGACGCCCGTTCGTACAGCACGATCGTCGGGACGTTGTTCTCGTCAACGAAGGCGCCGGACGCCTTCAGGGCTCGCGTCGACTCCGCGGTCTTGGACAGGAACGAGGCGCTGGTGTTCTTCTCCTGGTCCGTCAGCTTGCCCGCGAGCGAACCGAGGCCGCCGCCGAGCACGATGAGGAAGACCAGCGCGACGCCGAGAGCTCGAGGCCACACCCGCTTCGTCCTGGTCGGGGCGGGGTCGGTGGGGGGAACCGTCATGGAGCCAACCTAGTGAACCGGCACTACTGTCCTTCGCATGGACATCCGTCGCCTTGGTCACCTCGACTACGACCAGGCGTGGAAGCTGCAGCAGGACATCCACGAGCAGGTCGCCAACGGCGAGCTCGAGGACGTCGTGCTGCTCCTCGAGCACGAGCCGGTCTACACCGCAGGCAAGCGGACCGCCGACGACGAACGACCGACGGACGGCTCACGCGTCGTCGACGTCGACCGCGGGGGGAAGATCACCTGGCACGGACCGGGCCAGATCACCGGCTACCCGATCCTGCGACTGCCGGACCCGATCGACGTCGTGGACTACGTCCGCTCCCTGGAGCAGGTGCTCATCGACGTGTGCGCGGACCTGGGGCTGCCGACGACCAGGGTGGAGGGTCGTTCGGGCGTGTGGACCGCGGACGGCAGGCGCAAGGTCGCCGCGATCGGGATCCGGGTCGCTCG
>JAODNB010000376.1 GCA_025464795.1 Frankiales bacterium | reverse complement strand
GCTGACCGGCTACTCCGACGCCGAGCTGCAGGCGCAGTTCGACAACCTCTCCAAGGAGTACGGCGCTCAGGGCGTGCGGTTCCAGAAGCTGTTCACCAGCTACGTCGCCGGCATCAACGCCTACATCAACGCGACCCTGACCAACCCGGCGCTGCTGCCCGGCGACTACGCCGTCACCGCCTCTCCCCCGCAGCCCTGGACCGTGAAGGACATCATCGCCATCGCCGGTCTCGTCGGCGGCATCTTCGGCAAGGGCGGCGGGAGCGAGCTCGCGAACGCCGGCACGCTGCAGTACCTCACCAAGGAGATCGGCAAGGCCAAGGCCCAGCAGGCGTTCGACGGGTTCCGCGAGCGCAACGACCCGCTCGCCCCGGTGACGACCGAGAAGCGCTTCCCCTACGACATCCCCGGCAAGCTCGACCCCTCGACCCTGGCGATGCCGGACAGCGAGACCCTGCACGGCGGGCCGACGGACACCACGGCCAACTGCGACCTGACCGCCCCCAACGTCAAGGCCCTGACGATCATGTCCTCGGCCCTGCAGTTCCCGAGCATGCTCAGCAACGCCCTCGTCGTCGACGGCAAGCACTCGACGACCGGACACCCGATCGCGGTGTTCGGCCCGCAGGTCGGCTACTTCACGCCGCAGATCCTCATGGAGCAGGAGCTGCACGGACCGGACCTCGTGGCCGAGGGCGCGTCCTTCGCCGGCACCAACGGCATCGTCGAGCTCGGTCGCGGAGAGGACTACGCCTGGTCGGCCACCTCGGCCGGCACGGACAACGTCGACACCAGGCTCGAGCGGCTCTGCAACCCGACCGGTGGTGCCGTCGACCCCGAGCAGAAGGACTACCTGTTCAAGGGCACCTGCCTGCCGATGAAGCACCACACGTTCAGCGAGACGGGTGTCCCGCTCCCGGGCGGCCTGGGTGCTCCGGTGACGATCAACCACGAGCTCTACTACACGGTCCACGGGCCGGTGCAGGGCTGGACGACCAGCGGCGGAAAGCCGGTCGCGGTGACGAGCCAGCGCTCGACCTACGCGCACGAGCTGGACTCCGGGATCGGCTTCCTGGCCTGGAACACCCCCTCGCTGACGCATGACGCGACGTCGTGGATGAAGGGCGCGGGCGAGATCGGCTACACGTTCAACTGGTTCTACGTCGATGACAAGGACATCGCCTACTACGTGTCCGGAGCAAACCCGACGCGGCCGAAGAACATCAACCCGGACTTCCCGACGTGGGGTGACGGTACCGCCGAGTGGCTGGGCATGGAACCGTTCGCTGAGCACCCGCACGAGATCAACCCCCCGCAGGGCTACTTCACGTCCTGGAACAACAAACCGGCACCGGGCTTCAGCGCCTCCGACAACCAGTACGCCTACGGCTCGGTGTTCCGCTCGCTGTCGCTCGACGAGGGGATCGCCCAGCAGCTCGCCAAGCATCGCAACAAGCTCACCAGGTCCAACCTGGTCCAGGCGATGTCGTCCGCCTCGACCGTCGACCTCTCCGGACGTCGCGTGCTGCCGGAGCTGCTCCCGTACCTGTCCAAGGTGCCGCTCGACGCGACCGGTAAGCAGATGGTCGGTCGGCTCAAGGCCTGGCTGGCCACCGGGGCGCACCGCATCAAGGCGAGAGCGAGCGACACGCAGTACAAGGACGCCGACGCCGTCGCGATGATGGACGAGCTCTACCCACGCATCATCCAAGCGCTCTACGACCCGCTGTTCAAGAACGGTGGCGTCTCGACGACCGACGGGCTGACGTTCAACTACAGCGTCTTCCCGCAGCGGTTCGCCGACACCCCGAACGCCCGCGGCGCGCACCTCGGCAGTGCCTACGACGGCGGGTTCGAGAGCTTCCTGCTGACCAGCTTCCGCCAGCTCAGGGGCGTCAAGGTGGCCGATGCCTTCCCCTCGCCGGTCACCTCTCGGGTCTGCGCCGGCAACTGCCCTGCCGCCCTCGCCAAGGCCTTCAAGGACGCTGAGGCAGCGCTCACGGCGGCCAACGGCTCGGCGACCGTCACGTCCTGGGTGAACAACACGGCCAACAAGAGCGCCGGCCAGACGCAACCCCGCTACGACGCGATCCAGTACACCGCGGTCGGCATCGTCGGTCAGGACGCCGCCGACTGGCAGAACCGCCCGACGTTCCAGCAGGTCGCCATGTTCCCGGCGCACCGCCCGCGAGCTGGGGTCACGTCAAGACCAGTAGAGCCGACCCGCCCTGTGCGGTCCCCCGCAGGCGCAGGCCAGCTCCCGACAACCGGCCCCGCCGGCGCGGTGTCGGTGCTGGCGCTCCTGGTGCTGGTCGCCGGCCTGCTCCTGCGCAGGAGCAGGCAGACCGAAGGCTGACCCTGCATGGCTGAGCCGCTCGGCCCGGTTGGGCCGGGTGGCTGCGACTAGGTGGTCGTCCGGGGGGTAGTGCCGTCGCATGGACCTGATCTTCCGCGTGGGTGGGGACCTGGCCGTGCGGGTCGCCCCTTCGACCTATGACGGCCGATGACAGGCGCCGTCGAGAGCACCTTCGCGCCGGACCGGAGGGAGTTGTCATCGGCCCGGCACTTCGTGCGAGGCGCGCTCGCCGCGCTGAGCGAGGAGCCTGGGGGGAAAGACCTCACGGACAGCCTGGTCACGGCAGCCAACGAGCTGGCGACGAACGCCGTGTTGCACGGGCGGACCGACTTCACCGTGCGCGTGCTGGTGACAGCCGACTGCGTCCGCATCGACGTTGTCGACGAGAACGTCCGGATGCCTCAGCCCTGCCTGGCGCCGGCGGGAGCCCTTTCCGGCAGAGGCCTGGCCATCGTCGACGCGATGGGCTTCAACTGGGGGGCCGATCGGCGGGCAGACGGCAAGAGCGTGTGGCTCGAGGCACAACGGTGAGCCGCCCAGCTGGATGAGCACTCCTGGGACAAACCTCAGGGGAGTCAGGTCCAGACGGGGTGGAGCAGCTCCCTCAGCTGCGGCCAGAGCAGCACCGAGGCGGCGAGCACGTCACCGCTGTCGGGCACGCACGAGCCGGTACTGCCCTCGAGGTCTCCCACCACGCCACCGGCCTCCGTCACGAGCAGCACACCGGCAGCGCAGTCCCAGGGCTTGAGGCCGGGCAGCCAGGCCGCGTCGGCACGACCGGTGGCCAGGCGAGCGAGGGCTGCTGCGGCGCTTCCGCCCCGACGGACGTCGCGAATGCGCGGCACCAGCGCGTCCAGGACTTGGCCACTGCGGTGCTTCTGATCAGGCCT
The DNA here is from genome assembly GCA_025464795.1 of Frankiales bacterium. GTDB lineage: Bacteria > Actinomycetota > Actinomycetes > Mycobacteriales > SCTD01 > RYN-111. The sequence continues at coordinate 6,495 of JAODNB010000376.1, read as the reverse complement.
GCCCAGGTTCAGCTCAACGAGTGCCCGTGCCAACTGCGCCGACGCGAGCTCGGCGACGCGCTCCGCGCCCTGCCACGTGCCGCCCCCCGCCCAGGCATGCGTCACCAAGCCCAGGACCGGCTCGACGACGGCTGCCGCCACGACCTCCCCTGTCGGTCCGACAGCCGCGACGCTCACCGACCAGTCGGCCCGTCCGTACAGGTAGCTGGTGGTGCCGTCGATGGGATCCACCACCCACGTGATCCCGCTGGTACCGGACTGGTCGTCTCCCTCCTCGCCCCTCACCGCGTCGTGCGGTCGGCGACGGGAGAGCACGTCCCTGATGGTCCGCTCGCTGTCCCGGTCGGCCTCGCTGACCAGGTCGTCCGGCCCGGCCTTGTGCTCCACGACGACGTCGCGATGCATCCAGTCCATGGCGGTCGCAGCACCTGCTTCAGCGGCCTCCACGGCGACGGCGGCGAGCTCTTCGGCCCCCCTCAACGCGACGACTGGTGGAACAGCCTTCGCAGCGGCTTGCCCACCTCGTCAGCGCACTGGTGCGTGAAGCAGCCGTACAAGGCAAGGGCTGCAGCCCAAGTAGCTGCTGCCGCAACCGGCCGCTGCTGGCCGACTGCAGCGAGCGCCGTGATGAGCACCCCCGCGCCCAGGCCACCTGCCACGAGACGAGCCCCGGGCTGAGAGGCGACGACGAGCGCTGCGAGACCGCCGATGACGGCTGCCAGCACGCAGACGCGGATCGAGGGACCCCCCACCAGCACCGGGCCGGTCGCTCCTGCCGCCGCGCCGGCAACCACGAGGGCCAGGTGCCACGGCGCCACCAACGACGTCCGCGACTGCAGGGCGCGCCACCCGCACGGACCTGTCTCTGCGGCGCCCGCGGCATCCTCCGGTAGCCACCGGACGAGCCCCAGCGTGTGCTCGCGGGCCTGGCCCGGCTGCACCTCCCACACCAGGCGCCCGTTCTCGAGGCGGGCGAAGCACATGGCCTCGAGGACCCATCGGCAGCTGACGAACACGACGCCCAACGCCCATGCCGTCAGCCCTGTCAGGACAGCGACCGCGGGGCTGACGTCAACGGCAAGAGCGACTCCCGTGAGAGCCCGCACGGCGTAGCCGGCCCCGACCCAGACCCAGAGCGCCACGAGCGCTGGGTGCAGGGGGACGGGCACCTCAGAGGTGCGCCCGGTCGCCGCGGATCGGACACGCTCGTAGACGAAGGCCACGGCGAAGACAGCAACAGTCATGACGAGGAGCAGGACGGACAGCTCAGGCGCCACGAGGGTGACTGCTGCCGTCACCATCAGCTTGGCCGCGGCAACGATCAGGCTCGTGAGCTTGCGACTGCGCGCCTTCTCGACCGGGCCCGGTAGGCGTCCCCTGCTGGCGCTCTCGGGATGCGCCTGGTCGGCCTCGAACCCCCGTACGTCGTTCCACTGGTAGCGAGCCTGGTAGACCAGGAGCTCCAGGACCAGCCAGACCACGAGGGCGCGCAGGAGGGCACTGGTCGTCACGCCACCTCTGCTGATCGCCGCGAGGACGAACGACAGGGGGAGCACGACGGCCTTGACGAGGTCCTTCGGCCGGGGCACGAGCAGGTAGCCGATGAGGGACCGGCCGGCCGGTCGAGCCGTCTGCGTCTGCGCGACCCGGGCCCGTATCCCTGGTGTGTGGAAGGAGGCAGTGGTGGTCACGCCGAAGGCATGTCCGCGTCCGTGCGAGTGAAACGTAAGGCCTGCCTCAGGGGCAGAGACGGTCCAGGAGCAGTCGCATGAAGCGGTCGTTGTCGACGGCGAAGGCGATGTCCACCGGACGGGCCTCCGGCAGCGGGACGATCACCTGCAGCAGCTCGTCGTTGGTCGCGTCCCACGCCACGGTTCGTCCCCGGGTGAGGCGACCGGCGAGCTCGATGTCTGCTGCCCTGCTGCGGGTCTGCAGGATCTCCGGGTCCAGGACAGCCGCCATGGCCAGCGGGTCGTGCAGCGGGCAGCCCTCGCGTCCGAACCGACGCGCGAGCCAGGTCACCCAGGGCCGGACCGTCGCGGCGAGGTAGGCCGAGAGAGGCGTCCCGTGGGCCTCCAACCGCTGCACCTCGTTGAGGTGCATGTGCGTCTGCAGCGACACGTCGAGCGGGACGACGAGCAGCGGTGCCTCGCTGGTCAGGACCAGGTGACTTGCCTCCGGGTCATAGGCCGCGTTCAGCTCCTGCAGCAGGTCCGGGAGCTCGAAGGCCCCTCCCATCCAGACCACGCGCTTCACCTTCGTCGGCCACGCGGGGTCGAGCAGGATGGCTGTCGCGATGTTCGTGAGCGGGCCGATCGCGAGGACGGTGACCTCGCCGGGATAGCGGTTCACGAGGTCGACCAGGACGTGCGACGCGGCTTCCGGCCGCACCTGGGACGAGGTGTCACCCGGAAGGACGTCACCCCAAAGCTCCTGGGCGCCGGGGTCCTCGCGGCGGGCGTCGAGCAGGGCCCGCCACGGTCGGGGATCCTGGAGCAGCGGACGATCGGCGCCTCGGTGCACGGGCACGTGGGTGGCGCCGGCGGCGTGCAGGATCTCCAGCGCGCCCCGCACGCCCTGGTCCACATCGACGTTGCCAGCCACGACGGTCACCGCCAGGAGCTCAACCTCCGGTGAGGAGAGGGCCAGCGCGAGCGCGAGCCCGTCGTCGACGTCCGACCCGGCGATGCCGTTTCCCGGGTCGGTGTCGATCACAAGTCGCACAGCGGGTCCTCCTGCCGCTCGCGTGCCAGGACCTCGTCACGCACGGGAGCGGAGGCTGCGGCGCCAGGTCTCTCGACCGACAGCGCGGCAGCGGTGACCGCATAGCGCACGGCTCTGAACCGGTCGTCCCCTCGCGCCCTCGCTGCGCAGTAGGCACCGCAGAAGACATCACCGGCACCGGTCGTGTCGACGACCTGCCGAGCTGCCGTCGCCGGCACGCGCACCTGGGGTTCTCCGCGTCGAGCGAGCAGCACGCCCTCTGCGCCGAGAGTGACGACGATCTCTGGCACTGCCTCGAGAGCCCTGGTCATGGCAGCAGCGAGGTCGTCGCCATCGAACAGCTGCCGCACCTCGTGCTCGTTGACCACCAGCACGTCGACCAGTGCCAGCAGGTCGGGCGGAAGGCCCACGGCAGGGGCGGCGTTCAGCACCCTCAAGCCCTTCGTGCAGGAGAGCGCCCCTTCCACTGTGGACAGCGGGACCTCCAACTGGCACAGCACGACCGCTGCGTACCGGAGCCGCTCGCGCTCGGGGGCGCTGAGGTCCACCAGGGTGGCATTGGCACCGGGGTCGACCACGATGCAGTTCTCCCCGTGCCGGTCGACGACGACGTACGCGGTGCCGGTGCTGGTCGAGGCGTTGCGCAGCAGGTCGACCGCTACTGCGGCGGCTTGCAGCTCGTCGAGGATGAGGCGCCCGCCCCTGTCGTGGCCGACGGCTGCCAACAAGGTGGCCGACGCACCCGAGCGGGCGGCGGCCACAGCCTGGTTGACGCCCTTGCCTCCGGAGCCCCGACGCGCACCGGATGCAAGCACCGTCGTCCCGGGGCCCGGCAGCGCCTCGACCTGGAGGACGACGTCGAGGTTGGCGCTGCCGACGACGACAACGTCTCCGGCTCCTGGCCTCACCTCCCGCACGCTGCCGAACTGCCCAGGCCTGGGGCTCCTACACGCCGCAGCCGTGTGGGACAGCCCGTCATCGCCGGGCGTTTGAGTCCCGAGCAGCGCGGTACCACCGCTCGCACCCGGCCCGAACAGGAGGAGATCATGACCTCTCCCTCGTCCCGCTCGCTCTGCGAGGAGCACCTGGACGGGTTCGCCACGACGGTGGAGGTCCCGGCCTACGACCGGAGCAAGCTGGTGCCCGCGGTCGTCCACTTCGGGGTCGGCGGGTTCCACCGGGCGCACCAGGCGCTCTACTTCGACGAGCTCGCTGAGCTGGGGGAGACCGGCTGGGGTGTCGTGGGCGTTGGTCTGCGGCGACCGGAGATGGGCCAGGTCCTGCGCGCGCAGGACGGCCTGTTCACCGTCGTCGAGCGCAGTCCTGACGGTGACCGCGCGCGTGTGGTCGGGTGCCTGCTCGACTACCACTACGCGCCGGACGACCCGGGTGCGGTCCTCGACGTGCTGGCGGATCCGCGGACCCGGCTCGTCACGCTCACCATCACGGGGGGCGGCTACTTCATGGGTGAGGACGAGGAGTTCGACGCGGACGACGAGGGAGTCCAGCACGACCTCGTCCGGCCGCACCTCCCACGGACGATGGTCGGCTTCCTCGTCGAAGCCCTGCGGCGACGGCGCGACGACGGCACCGGCCCCTTCACGGTCCTGTCGTGCGACAACCTGCCGGACAGCGGTGCCGCCGCCCGCAAGGCAGTCGCGGGCTTCGCCGCTCTCTCCGACCCCCTGCTGGCGGAGTGGATCCTGGAGAACGTCACCTTCCCGAGCAGCATGGTGGACAGGATCACCCCGGAGACGACTGCGGCGACCCGACACGAGGTGGAGCAGACCTACGGCGTCCCCGACCGCTGGCCTGTCGTGACCGAGCCCTTCCGGCAGTGGGTCGTGGAGGACGACTTCTGCGCAGGGCGTCCGCCGCTGGACAAGGTGGGAGTGCAGTTCGTCGATGACGTCGGCCCGTACAAGCTCGTGAAGTCGCGCATCCTCAACGCGGGCCACTCGGCGCTCGGCTACCTGGGACTGCTGTGCGGGTACGAGCGCAGCGACGAGGCGATGGCGGATCCGGCCATCCGCCTGGCTGTGGCCGACATGCTCTACGGGGAGGTGCTCCCGCTCCTTCCCGCCGTCGAGGGCATCGAGCTGGACCGCTACGTGCACGACACCCTCAGTCGCTTCTCGAACCCGGCGATCGGTGACCGCCTGGCCCGGCTCGCCCGACGCGGAACGGTGAAGATGCCGTCGTACCTGCTGCCGTCCTTGCACGAGGCGCGACGGCAGGGCCTCCCTCATGACCTGCTGCTGCTCGCGGTGGCCGCCTGGGTGCGCTACTTGCGAGGGACCGACCTGGCAGGACGGCCGCTGGCCGTCGACGATCCCAAGCTGGAGATGCTGCAGGCCCTGCTGGGTGACGGTCAGGACCTGCCGCGGCTGCTCCGCATGCGCAGCGTCTTCGGGGACCTGTCCTCCGACGAACGCGCGGTCCACAGGCTCACGGAGCTGCTGGAGATGCTCGAGGAGACGGGCCTCGAAGGAGCACTGCTCTCGTGCACCGAGCACCGCGGTGATCTCGTCGCATGAGGCCGGACCTCGGCGCGGTGAAAGCCTTGCTGTGCGATGCCGATGGGAACCTGTTCCCCTCGGAGGAGCCGGCGTTCGCCGCGTCAGCCGAGGTGACGAACGCCTTCCTCCGCTCTCTTGGCATCGAGCGATCCTTCACCGCCGAGGAGCTTCGCCTCACCACGACGGGCAAGAACTTCCGCACGACAGCTGCCGATCTCGTCGAGGCACACGGCCAGGGACCGGTGGCGCGAGACGTCCTCGAGCACTGGGTGGAGCAGGAGCGCCGCCTGGTCGGGACGCACCTGGGGGAGGTGCTGCGTCCTGACCGGAGCGTGCTCGGTCCGTTGGGCAGGCTGGCCGATCGGTTCGTGCTCGCCGCCGTCAGCTCGAGCGCCACAGCACGCCTCATGACCTGCTTGCGTGCCACGGGGCTCGACAGGCTGATCGACGCTGAGCGGGTGTTCAGCGCTGAGAGCTCGCTCCCGGTCCCTACGAGCAAGCCGCACCCGGCCGTGTACGTGCATGCATGCGAGGTGATGGGGCTCCGGCCTGAAGAGGCTGTCGCCGTGGAGGACTCTTTGCCGGGGACCCAGTCGGCGGTGGCAGCGGGTGTGCCCACTATCGGCAACCTGCAGTTCGTCCCTGAGCAGGAGCGGGCGGAACGCGAGCAGCAGCTGCTCGCTGCAGGTGCCTTCGAGGTAGTCGCCTCGTGGAGCGAGATCGAGCAGCTGCTGGCGTGACGGTCGACGAGCTCCTGCAGAGGGCTGCCGCCCTCGCCGCGAGCCCGGGTCGCACCGTGCTGGGCATTGTCGGCCCACCGGGCGCAGGCAAGTCGACCTTGGCAGAGGCCGTCGTTCGCGAACTGCGTCCGCGGGCTGCGTTCGTGCCGATGGACGGGTTCCACCTCGCAGACACCGAGCTCGCGCGCCTGCACCTGTCTGACCGGAAAGGAGCCCCGGAGACCTTCGACGCAGCGGGCTATGTCGCTCTGCTCAAGCGGATCGCTGCCCCCGGTCGAGAGGTCGTCTACGCGCCCCGGTTCGTCCGCGCGCTGGAGATGGCCGAGGCCGGCGCGCTGCCCGTGGCACCTGACGTGCCCCTGGTCGTGACGGAGGGGAACTACCTGCTGGGGGATGGCCCGTTCGCTCCTGTGCGGGACCTGCTGACCGAGTGCTGGTACGTCGAGGTCGACCGGCAGGTCAGGCTCGGTCGGCTCATCGGCCGCCACGTCGCGAACGGCCGTTCACCGGAG
>JAODNB010000365.1 GCA_025464795.1 Frankiales bacterium | reverse complement strand
TCTGCCTCGCGACCTTCTCGGCGAGCCCGCCCTTCTGCTGGCCCTGCAGCATCCGCTCGAGCAGCGACGCCATGAGCGTCTCCGGGCTCAGCTGCCTCAGAACGCGGTACGAGAACCAGCTCTGGCGCCCAGGGGCGGTGTCGGCGCGACCGAGACCCTGGACGACCTGGCGAGCGAACCGGCGCATCGACTCCTCGTCGCCGTCCATGAGGAGGCCCCGAAGGGCGTCGCGGTAGGCCTCGTTGTCCATCGGCTCACCGTCGGCACCCTCACCGGGCTCGCCCGCGTTCTCGTTGAAGACCGTCGGATCGCCTGTCACTGCTGGGAACCAGAGGTCGAACAGGGTGTCGAAGGTGGTGCGGTGCGACGGTCGCTTGAGGACGCAGGCGGCGTACGCGGCCCGCAGCGCCTCGCGGTCGAGCAGGTCGATCGCGCCCATGGCACGTGTCGCGTCGAGGACCTCCGCGAGCGACACGGTCAGGCCGGCCTGGCGGAGCGCGTCGAGGAACGCGATCTCGCGGTCGAGCAGGCCGGTCGCCATCAGTCCGTCGCCATCAGTTCAGCTTCAGCTGCTCGATGGCGCGGGTGTGGTCGCTCGCGTGCTTGAGGACCACACCGAGGGTGGCCTGCACGGCCTCTTCGTCCAGGGTGTCCAGGCCGAGCGCGACGAGCGTGTGCGCCCAGTCGATGGTCTCCGCGATCGACGGTGACTTCTTGAGCTCCAGCGCCCTCAGTGCGCGGACGGTGCGGACGAGCTGCTCGGCGAGGTTCTCGGCGACCTCGGGCACGCGCGACAGCACGATGGCCTTCTCCCGCGCCGCGTCCGGGTAGTCCAGGTGCAGGTAGAGGCAGCGGCGCTTGAGTGCCTCCGACAGCTCACGGGTGGCGTTGCTCGTCAGGAAGACCAAGGGGCGGCGGGTCGCCTCGATCGTGCCGAGCTCAGGGATGGTGACCTGGAAGTCGCTCAGCACCTCGAGCAGCAAGCCCTCGACCTCGACGTCCGCCTTGTCGGTCTCGTCGATGAGCAGCACGGTCGGGTTGGGGTTGCGGATGGCCGTCAGCAGCGGCCGGCTCATGAGGAACTCCTCGGCGAAGACGTCGTCGTGGATGTCGTCCCACTTGTCGTCGTCCTTGGACGCCTGGATGCGCAGCAGCTGCTTCTTGTAGTTCCACTCGTAGAGCGCACGGGACTCGTCCAGTCCCTCGTAGCACTGCAGCCGGATCAGCTCGCTGTTGGTCGCCGTCGCCACCGACTTGGCCAGCTCCGTCTTGCCGACACCAGCGGGGCCCTCGATGAGCAGCGGCTTGCCGAGGCGGTCGGCGAGGAACACGGTGGTGGCGATGGCGTGGTCAGCCAGGTAGCCGGCTGCGCCGAGCCGCTCCTGGACGTCCGCGACGGACGCGAACTGGGGCTGCAGCACAGGCACTCCTTCTGGACCGACATCGGTGACCGAATCACATTCTGTCAGACCGAGGTCGCAGGATGTCCGATGAGGTCTCGCGTCGCGAGGCGTCCCCCCTCGTGACCTGACACCCGACCCTGGAGCACCGCATGACCGTCAAGACCTCGTACTCGCCCGGCGACCCCATCTGGGTCGACCTGGGAACCCCGAACGTCGACGCCTCGGTCGCCTTCTACGGCGGGCTCTTCGGTTGGACCGTCGACCGCAGCCGCTCCGAGGACTTCGGCGGCTACGCCAACTTCTCGTCCGGCGGCAAGGTGGTGGCGGGCGTCATGCCGCTGATGGACCCGAGCATGCCGCCGGTCTGGACCTGCTACGTCGCGACCGACGACACCGAGAAGACGATGGCCAAGGTCACCGAGGCCGGCGGCACCGTGGTCGCCCCCGCGATGCAGGTGGCCGAGCTGGGCACGATGGCGATCTACACCGGCGTCGACGGCTCGTTCTTCGGCACCTGGGAGCCGGGGACGCACATCGGCTCCGAGCGCGTAGACGAGGAGGGCTGTCCGTCGTGGATCGAGCTCAGCACCCGCGACCAGGCTGCCGCGCTCCCCTTCTACCAGTCGGTGTTCGGCTGGGGCACCTCCGTGAACCCCGGCTACACCGAGTTCCAGCAGGGCAGCACCTCGATCGCCGGATGCATGGACATGCCGGAGACGGTCCCGGACGTGGTGCCCTCCTACTGGATGCCGTACTTCGCGGCACAGGACCCGGCCGCGAAGGCCCAGGAGGCCGCTGCCCTCGGGGCCACCGTCCTCGTGCCCTTCATGGAGATGGCAGAGGTCGCGTTCTCCGTCGTCGCCGACCCGCACGGCTCGACGTTCGGCCTGCTCCGCGTCAACAGCTGAGCCGTGGCTGGTGCGTTTCCGCGGAAACGCACCAGCCGCTGGTTAAGGTCAGCGCATGAGAGTCGCCTTCCTCGGTCTGGGTCGCATCGGCATCCCGATGGCCACCCACGTCGCCCGCTCCGAGCACGAGCTGACGGTGTGGAACCGCTCCCCCGGCAAGGCGGCCGAGCTCGTCTCCCTGGGCGCCACCGAGGCGAGCAGCGTCGCCGACGCGGTGACGGGGGCAGACCTCGTCGTGCTCATGCTCTTCGGACCGGACGCCGTCCGCGAGGTCCTCCCGGAGGTGATCTCGCACGCCGCTGGTGCACTCGTCGTGGACGCCACCACGAACGGGCCTGCCGCGGCTCGCGAGTTCGCGAGCAGCTGCCGGGAGGCCGGGCTCCGGTACGTCGACGCTCCCGTGGCCGGCTCGATCAAGCCCGCGACGGACGGCACCTTGGGCGTCTTCGTGGGCGGCTCGGTCGAGGACTACGAGCAGGCACGGCCCGTCCTCGAGCTCTGGGGCGACCCCGATCGCGTCCTGAGGGTCGGCGACGTCGGCAGCGCCAGCGCTCTCAAGCTCTGCGTGAACCAGGGCCTCGGGGTGATGGCCGCGGGTGTTGGCGAGTCCCTACGGCTCGGCCGGGACCTGGGGCTCGAGCGGGAGCTGCTGCTGACGGTGCTGTCGCAGACGGCGTACGGCTGGTTCCTCAACCAGAAGCTGCCCATGCTCCAGTCCGACGACTACTCCGGCACCACCTTCTCGGTCGACCTCATGGCGAAGGACCTCGACCTCGCGGTGAGAGCTGCGGGCACGGACCTCGAGGTCACCCGGGCCGCTTACGACCAGGCCCGCCGCACTCTCGCCGCCGGCCACAGCGGTGAGGACTACGCCGCCATCGCCGGCCACATCGCGGACGAGGGCGAGGCCGGCAGCTGAGCATGCGCGTGCGGCTGCTCGTCCTCGTGATGCTGCTCGTGACCGCCTGCTCCGGGATGCCCCGGCACCGCGCCGAACCGACCCCCACACCGGCGCCGCTGCTGCCGACGACCCACAAGACCGTGTGGCTCTGCCAGCCAGGACTGCCCAAGAACCCCTGCGAGGGAGGGCTCGACGCCACCGCCGTGGGTCGGAACGGGAGCCGAAAGCACGAGGAACCTCCGGTCCGGACGCAAGCGGTCGACTGCTTCTACGTGTATCCGACGGTCTCCCCGTCGAAGCGACTCAACGCCCCGCTCGTCGCCACCGCTGCCGAGGTCCGGACCGCCCGCGCCCAGGTCGGACGCTTCTCCTCGGTGTGCCGGGTCTTTGCGCCGGTCTACCGGCAGATCACCGTGAACGCGCTGCTCACCGGACGGTACGGCGACCGGGCCGGACGTGCCCTGTCGCACGCGGACGTGGTGTCCGCCTGGCACGACTACCTGAACCGCAACCCCGGCAGGAGGTTCGTGCTCATCGGGCACTCTCAGGGGAGCCTGGAGCTGCTACGGCTGATCCAGGAGGAGATCGACGGGCACCCGGACCTCCGGTCGCGGCTGGTCTCCGCTCTGCTCCTCGGCGGGAACGTGAAGGTCCCGCCCGGCAAGGACGTCGGCGGCGATCTGCAGAACGTGCCGCTGTGCAGGTCCGCGAGGCAGCAGGGGTGCCTGGTCACCTACAACACCTACGACGCGACGCCGCCCCGCAACGCCCTGTTCGGCAAGGCGGACCCTGCCCGGGGGCTCGTCGCTGCGTGCACCAACCCCTCAGCCCTTGCCGGCGGGGTGGGTGCGCTCGTCCCGTACCTCCCGACAGCGAAGCTGGGGACCTTCAGCGCCGTGCTGGGCAGCTTCGACACCGGCTTCGTCACCTACCCGGGCTACCTGACCGCGGCCTGCCGGCAGCAGAACGGTGCCGCCTGGTTGCAGGTCGCGCTGCACCGGACCGGGCACGACACCCGACCGCTGCTCCCGAAAGCCCTGGGCGCGGCCTGGGGCCTGCACCTGTACGACGTGAACCTGGCTCTCGGCAACCTCGTCAACCTGGTCCGCGCCGAGTCCTCCTAGCCGTCAGCCGCGGACGTGGCCGTCGCCGGTCACGACGTAGGTCGTCGAGGTCAGCTCGGGAAGGCCCATGGGGCCGCGGGCGTGCAGCTTCTGCGTCGAGATGCCGATCTCGGCTCCGAAGCCGAACTCGCCGCCGTCGGTGAAGCGCGTCGACGCGTTGATCATCACCGCTGCGGAGTCGAGCGAGCGCACGAAGCGACGGGCCTCGTCGATGTCGCGCGACACGATCGCCTCGGTGTGGCCGCTTCCCCAGCGCCTGATGTGCGCGACGGCCTCCTCGAGGGAGTCGACGACGCCGACGGCCAGGTCGAGCGAGAGGTACTCCGCCGCCCAGTCCTCTTCCGTCACCGGCACGGCCGAGGAGTCGAAGGCCCCGGCCCGCGCATCGGTGTGGAGCGTGACTCCCTTGTCCTTCAAGGCCTTCACGGCCAGCGGGAGGAACTCGTCCGCGACGGAGGCGTGCACGAGCAGCGTCTCGGTGGCGTTGCAGACCGAGGGGCGCGTGGTCTTGCCGTCGACGATGATCGCCACGGCCTTCTCGAGGTCTGCGGACGCGTCGACGTAGACCGTGCAGTTCCCCACGCCCGTCTCGATGACGGGGACCATGCTGTTCTCGACGACCGATGAGATGAGCGAAGCACCGCCCCTCGGGATGAGGACGTCGACGAGCCCACGCGCCTTCATGAGCTCCTCGACCGAGCTGCGGTCCGTGCCTGGGACGAGCTGCACGGTGTTCGGCGGGAGCCCCACAGCAGCACGAGACAGCACGTCGACGATGACCGTGTTGGACTCGTAGGCGGAGGCAGAACCCCTCAGCAGTACGGCATTGCCGCTCTTCACGCAGAGCCCGGCCGCGTCCGCTGTGACGTTGGGCCGGGCTTCGTACACGATGCCGACCACACCCAGCGGGACCCGCACCTGCCGGAGCTCCAGGCCGTTGGGGAGCGAGGAGCCGCGTACGACCTCACCGACCGGGTCGGGCAGGGTCGCGACGTGACGCAACCCGTCGGCCATCGCGGCGATGCGCGCCGGGGTGAGAGCCAGCCGGTCGAGCATCGCCTCGCTGGTGCCGGACGCGCGTCCGGCCTCCACGTCGCGGGCGTTGGCCGCAAGGATCTCGTCCTGCGACGCGACGAGGGCATCCGCCATCGCGTGCAGGGCGGCGTCCTTGGTCGCGCGGGTGAGAGGCGCCAGAGCCGCGGCGGCGACCTTGGCACGACGGGCAGCTTCGAGGACCTCGCTCATGCCCTTCAGGGTACGACTGACAAGAGCCTGTACGACGGGACGGCGACTGCTCAAGCGGCCGCGAAGGTGTCACGCTCTGCCCATGACCCAGCTCCCTGTGCACACACGGAACGAGAAGAGCCTCTGGGCGGACGTCCGGAAGGTGCAGGACGACGTCACCGACGCCATCACGGCCTTCGCCGGGTCCCTGGCCTTCGTCTACATCCACATCGGGTGGTTCATCGTCTGGATCCTGCTGAACGCCGGCATCGCGGTGTTCGACGCGTTCCCGTTCGGTCTGCTGACGCTCATCGTCAGCCTCGAGGCGATCTTCCTGTCGACCTTCGTGATGATCAGCCAGAACCGGCAGGCCGCGCGGGCGGACGTCCGGTCTGAGCTCGACTTCGAGACGAACCTGCGGTCGGAGGTCTGGTCGGTGCACATCGGGCGCAAGCTCGGCCTCGACCCGGCCGAGGTCGAGTCGCACGTCCAGCGCCTCGTCGCTCAGGCCCGCACCGGGCTCGTCGACGGCTCGGCCAAGGACGTCGACCCGTCCCAGATCTAGAGGACGACGAGGTCGTCGCGGTGGACGACCTCACGGAGCCCGGAGTCGCGGGTCGAGACACCCAGCATCGACGGCAGCTCTCCCGCGTCGTAGGCCACCAGACCCCGCGCGACCGGCACCCCGGCCAGCGATACCAGCTCGACGGGGTCGCCCGCCACGAAAGCCCCTTGCACCGAGGTGATCCCGGCGGGGAGCAAGGAGAGCCGCCGCTCGCAGACGGCCTGGACCGCGCCGTCGTCCAGGACGAGCTGACCACGGGGGGTGGAGGCGTGCGCCAGCCACAGCAGTCGGGCGCTCGTCCGAGACCCCCTCGGCGCGAAGCACGTTCCGCCCACGCCCTTGAGCAGGTCGCCGACGTTCAGCGCCGACCCGAGCAGCACCGCGATGCCCGCCGAGGAGGCAACCCGGGCGGCGTCCAGCTTCGAGGCCATTCCCCCGGTGCCGACCGACGATCCCGCTCCCCCCACGGCGACGGACGACAGGTCGAAGCCCGGGGGGACCTCCGGGATCAAGGAGGTCCCTGCTGTACGGGGGTCCCCGTCGTACAGGCCGTCGACGTCCGACAGCAGCACCAGGGCATCGGCCCGTACGAGGTGCGCGACGAGCGCAGCGAGCCGGTCGTTGTCGCCGAACCGGATCTCGTCCGTCGCGACCGCGTCGTTCTCGTTGACGACCGGCACGACCCCGAGGGCGAGCAGCCTCTCCAGCGTCGTCTGGGCGTTGCGGTAGTGCGCCCGCCGCACCACGTCATCAGCGGTCAGCAGCACCTGGCCGACCGTGCGGCCATGTCGGCCGAAGGCGAGCGAGTAGGCGTGCACCAGCTCGGCCTGTCCGACCGAGGCCGCGGCCTGCTGGGTGGCGAGGTCCCGCGGTCGCTTGGCGAGCCCTAGCGGCGCGAGGCCGGCGGCGATGGCTCCGGAGGACACCAGCACCAGGCCGGTACGGGGGGCGAGCGCGTCGACGAGCGCTCCGAGCCGGGCGGCGTCCAGGCCACCCGCGGCCGAGGTCAGGGAGGACGAGCCCACCTTGACGACGACGCAGCGGGCGTCGGCGATCGCCGCCCGGGTCACTCCTCGTCCTCGGGCACTTCGGTGTAGATGCCCAGCCGCTCGGCCCGTCGCATGTCCTTCTCCATGCGGCGCTGGCCGGCACGGGGGCGGGACTGGTCCTCGAAGCGCGAGTCGACGCCACGCATGCCGGAGGCGAACTCCTCCAGCAGCGTCGGCTGCCAGTCGAAGACGACCTCGCCGATCTGCACCTCGACCCCGGGTGTCGCGCCCATGTCGGCCAGGGCCTTCTCGACCCCGAGCCGGGCGAGGCGGTCGGCGAGGTAGCCGGTGGCCTCCTCGTTGTTGAAGTCGGTCTGCAGGATCCATCGCTCGGGCTTGTCGCCGCGTACGACGTAGACGTCGTCCTCGAGGTCGACGGTGAAGCCGAAGTCGTCGACGGCGGTGGGGCGCAGGACGATCCGGGTTGCGACCTCCACGGGCTGCGCAGCGCGGTACTCCTGAATCATGGCGGTGAGCGCGTAGGTCAGCTCCTGCAGGCCGAGCCGGGACACGGCGGAGACGGTGAAGACCTGGTATCCGCGGGCTTCGAGGTCCGGCGTGACGATGTCGGCCAGGTCGTGGCCCTCGGGCAGGT